>JAZKDS010000115.1:7421-29769 GCA_040387455.1 Bacteroidota bacterium | reverse complement strand
CCTGTAAAAGTAAGCCTCCTTGGTAGCGGGCGTGTTATACGGGAAACGTTCTGCCGCGCCTTCCATCTCTTCATCCGTTACCTGGCCGGAGCAGTATTCAATCAGGGTGTCTATCCAGTTGTAGCCCACGCCATCGCTAAACTGCTCTTTTTGCCTCCATAGCACGGCCTCGGGTAAGTAGGGTGTTTCGGGCGTATCAAATGCTTTACGCAGTATATATTTTTCTATGCCATTATACGTAAGCGGCTGTTTTTCTTCCGGCTTAATTTTTATGGCAAGCTCTAAAAATTTCTTATCTAAAAAAGGCACGCGCGCCTCAAGGCCATGCGCCATAGTGCTTTTATCTGCCCTTAGCAGGTCGGCTGTAAACAGCTTTTGTACCCTCTCAATGGTTTCTTTATGAAAATCCTGCGGAGACGGCGCATTACGGAAGTACAGGTAACCGCCAAATATCTCATCGGCACCTTCGCCGCTCAACACCACCTTAATACCCATATGGGTAATGGCTTTGCTTAAAAAGTACATCGGTGTACTGGCGCGGATTGACGTAACATCATACGTTTCAAGGTGCCAGATAAGCTTATCAAGTATCTGGATGCCCTGCTCTATTGTAAAGTGAATTTCGTGGTGCTCTGTACCTAAAAACTCAGCTACTTTGCGTGCCGCAGCAGCGTCGGGTGCCATGGCGTCAAGGCCAATGCTAAACGAGTGCAGCGTTTGCCCCGTGCCCGCCATGAGCCTTGCAGCGATAGAAGAGGTTAATGATGAGTCTAACCCGCCCGAAAGCAGCACCCCGATGGGCACATCGCTCATTAGCCTTTTTTCAACAGCCTGCGTTAACGAGGCGCGGATGGCTGCATAATCTACTGCCTCTACCCCTTTTGAGGCATCTTCCCACTGCGGGCGGTAGTATTTTACAAATCCGGTTTTAGGTGTATAGTAATGCCCCGGAGGGAACGTTGAAAATGTTTGGCACTGATCGGCAATCGACTTCATTTCGCTGGCAAAGTATATCCTGCCCCTTTCGTCAAGGCCATAATACAGCGGCTTAACACCCAGCGGATCGCGGCCGGCAATAAAATCATCACCATCTATTACCACAAAGGCAAAAATGCCATCCAGCATATCGCAAAACTCATAACCGTACTGCTCATACAGGTGTACAATTACTTCAGAATCTGACGTAGTACGAAATGTGTGGCTTTTTAGCTCATTATCTCTCAGGCTGCGGTGGTTGTATATTTCGCCATTGTGCACCATCCAGGCATCTTTTGTACCCTGAATAGGCTGCCTGCCGGTGTGGAGGTCAACTATTGATAAACGCTCATGGCTTAATATATGTCCTTTAGATGTTACATGTAGGTCGCTTTCATCAGGGCCGCGGTGCGACATCCTTTTAGAAAGCTGCTTAACCAATGCTTCGTCTTTCCCTTTACCTATTATTGCTAAAATTCCGCACATACTTTGTATCTGTTTAAGTTCTGATGTTAAAAACCAATATTTGGTTTATTCCAACAAGACAAAGTTGTAGTTTTAGTTTAAATTTTAAAACATAAATACACAATATGGTTTCAATTTAAAACTAAAAAAAAGGTTATTAAAGCAATTGGTAAGAAAACAGGAGGTTTTTAAAGGAAGCTGGTTACAAATGTTAATATTAACTGATATTTTTTTTAGCACGAATATCTTAAGTTCAATTCGTAATTTCTAATTAATAAATTTCCTGAATACTATATTTAGTACCATTAACCTCAAACGATTCGCCCACCTCTTTACCCAGCATTACACTGCCTAATGGCGATTTTGGCGAAAGCGCTATAATGCTTTTACCATCAATGGTAATTTTAGGTAAGGCTGCACTAACAAACAGGTGTATACCGTTTGCTACAACAAGACTGCCCAGTACAATTTTACGTGAAGTATTATCGGGGTTAATACGGTCTAAAACGGCCTGCTGCTCTAAAAATTCCGCAATTTTATGGTTCAGCTTTTCCTGCTCAATATGCATCATGCTCAGAGCCGTTTCGTGCTTATCTCCCGCCGATCCTTTAGCATCATTAGCTGCGCCTTCGGTAAGCTCGGCCACCATATCCTTAAAAGCATCAAGGCGATCCTGTACCTGCTGCTTGTAGTATTGTAAGGTTTTGTGTTTTAGTGTCATTTAAAGCTTCTGAGTTTCTGAGCCTTTGAGCTGCTTAGCAACTGACTCAGTCCCAAAACAAAACAACAGTCACACTGAGCTTGTCGAAGTGGACTGTTGTTTGTTATCACATATTAATATTCAAACGTTCCATACTCACTTTCAATCGTGAGCCTTTTAGTTTCGGAGGCTTCTACCCTGCCCACAATTTGCGCATCAATATTAAACGATTTAGAAATCGCAATAATATCATCTGCCAGCTCTTGCGGCACGTATAGCTCCATCCTGTGGCCGCAATTAAACACCTGGTACATTTCCTTCCAGTCGGTATTGCTTTGCTCCTGTATCAGCTTAAATAGCGGCGGAACCGGAAACAAATTATCTTTAATTACATGCACGTTATCTACAAAGTGAAGCACCTTGGTTTGGGCGCCGCCGCTGCAATGCACCATACCGTGAATCTCGGCAGGTGTATATTTTTCAAGTATCTTTTTAATTACGGGCGCATACGTACGCGTAGGCGAAAGCACCAGCTGGCCGGCATCTATAGGGCTGCCCTCTACCGCATCGGTTAGCTTTACATTGCCGGAATATACCAACTCTGCCGGAACCGCAGCATCAAAGCTCTCGGGGTACTTGGCCGCCAGGTAGTTGTTAAACACATCATGCCTGGCACTGGTAAGGCCGTTGCTGCCCATACCACCGTTGTAGCTTTTTTCATAACTGGCCTGGCCAAAACTTGCCAAACCTACAATAACATCGCCCGGACGGATGTTGGTATTATCTACCACATCGCTGCGCTTAATACGTGCCGTAACGGTGCTGTCTACAATTATGGTGCGCACCAGGTCGCCCACATCGGCAGTCTCGCCGCCGGTGGAATGTATGGTTACGCCAAAGGTTTTCAGTTCTGCAATAAGCTCTTCGGTACCGTTTATAATAGCCGAAAGCACTTCGCCGGGAATAACATTTTTGTTACGGCCTATAGTGCTGCTAAGCATTATATTATCTACCGCTCCCACACACAGCAGGTCGTCAATATTCATGATAAGGGCGTCCTGGGCAATACCTTTCCACACGGTTATATCGCCGGTTTCCTTCCAATACATGTAGGCCAGGGACGATTTTGTACCCGCGCCATCGGCATGCATTATAAGGCAGTACTTATCATCTCCGGTAAGGTAATCAGGCACAATTTTGCAAAATGCCTTGGGGAATAATCCTTTATCTATGTTTTTGATGGCGTTGTGTACGTCTTCCTTAGAGGCAGAAACCCCCCGTTGGCTATAGCGTTTGCTGGTATCAGAACTCATGTGTAGCAGTTTGTGTTGTAGCGGCAAAGATAGGTTTAATGCATTAATTTACCAATGTTTTAATGGAGCAATGGCAGAATTGATTGATGCAGCATAACTTATAATAATTTGTAATTTTGCGGCATTAAATCACTCTTATAATGAGCCTGTTAAAATCAATATTTAAAAAGAAAGAAGCACCTATATTATCTTATGCCGATTTTTGGAATTGGTTCCAAAAAAATGAGAAAGCATTTTTTAAGTGCGTAAAAAATGCACATAATATTGAAAAGAACTTTTTTTATAAATTATCACCGAAACTTGATGAGCTACAGGAAGGCTTTTATTATTTAACCGGAATGTACAATGATACAACTGCCGAATTAATAATAACAATTGAGGGAGTAGTAAAAAATATTGTTTTTGCAGAAGAATTGATTAACGCAGCCCCGAAAATTAAAGGATGGAAATTTACTGCTTTAAGGCAGGAATCTGGATTAGAAAATGCAAATATATCTATGGAAGGCTATAAATTTAATGATGAAACCTTATCTTTTTATCCAAATATGAACCCTGAATGCCCTGATGATATTGATATCACTCTTGTACATAAAGATTATTCTGAAGAAAATAAAAATAATATTATTAGCGGCTCATATATTTTTTTAGATACTTACCTGGGTGAATTGAATTCTCTGACAACAATAGATAATATAAATATAATAAACAAACCTGATCCTGGTATTGAACTTATACCCATCGAAAAACTAAAAAGCTTTTTAATTTGGAGAGAAAAAGAATTTACGGAAAAATATGACGGTGTGAGGCACAATACGGAAAATGACAATTATTCTATTATCGAAGCTGAATATAAAAGTGGCTATAAAATGATTGCATTTATTAATTCTGATTTACTTTCGTGGGATGCGAAGGCATCTCACCCTTGGATTGCAACTATTACAATTGAATATAATGGTGAACATAATAATGGCATGCCCGATGAAGAAACTTATCCGTTACTTTACAACCTTGAAGACGCAATAATGGCCGAACTAAAGGATTATGAAGGTTATCTTAATATAGGGCGACAAATAGCTAAAGGAGAAAGAGAAATTTATTTTGCCTGTAAAGAATTTAGGAAGCCGGCAAAAGTGATGAAAAAATTTGAACCTTATTTTTCTGGCGAAATGAAAGTTTCTTATACGATATATAAAGACAAGTACTGGCAATCGTTCGACAGATTTATATCTGATAATTGAACACTCCCCTTTTAATTTTAATATTATAAAACAGCCTCATCTTTAGTGTTAAATGAGGCTGTTTCTTATTGGTATATTATAACTTAGGCACCTCCGCCCTCTCCTCAATTAGTTTCTCCTTTTTAAGCTCCGCCCAAAAATCAGCGGGAATTTTAGCGTTCATACTTGCGGCGTTTTCTGCAGCCTGTTGTGCAGTGCGAGCGCCGGGTATGGTACTGGCCACCACTTTAGGTGCAGCGGTAAACTGCAATGCCGCCGTACGCAGGTCAACATTATGAGCCGTGGCTATCTTTTTTATTTTAGCGTATTTATCCATGATATCTTTGGGCTTTTCTCCATTGTAAAGGTAACGATCAACACCAGCCAGTAATCCGGCAGCAAGTGGCGCACCTACCACAATGCTAACACCGCGTTTCTCGCAGGCGGGGAACAGTACCTCTAAATCATCTTTATGCTTTACCAGCGAGTATTGCGTAGCCGAAAGAAAAACATCAGGGTCGGCTACCTCAAGGGTTTTCATGGCGGGCTCAATGGTATTTACCCCAAGTCCCCATCCTTTAATCAGGCCTTCGTCGCGCATTTTGGTCAGCTCTTTCATGGCACCGTTTTGGGCTATCTTAAAATAATCCAGCCAGGTATCCTTCATATCGGCATTATCAGGGCTAAGGTCGTGTATAAACACAATATCCAGCGCCGGCATGCCAAGCCTCAGCAGGCTATCCTCTACCGATTTCCGCACGCCATCGGCAGTATAATCATATTTGTAGTTAAAGTTGAGGCGGCCCTTCCACATATCGTGCTTAAAGTTGGCATCAGGATACATAAGGCGGCCTACTTTTGTAGAAATTACATAGTCATTTTTGTCTTTACTGTGCAAAAAGTTGCCCATGCGGCGCTCGCTCAGACCCAGGCCATACCACGGCGACGTATCAAAATAGCGTATGCCGGCATCCCACGCGCCCTGCATGGCTTGTAACGCTTCGGCATCGCCGGTTTCTTTAAAACCGTTACCAATGGCCACGCCACCCATACCTATTTTATAAGGCGGGCGATAATGCTTGTCTATAGGCTGGTAAGATCCCGCCGATTCAGCAATAGTGGGTACAACGCCGCTTTCGGGCGCAAGGTCGGTGCCATCAAAAGCATTACCCACAAGCGGAGTTAATGTTGCGGCGGCGGCACCTTTAGTAAGTGTATTTAAAAAATTGCGGCGGGTAGACATAATTTTGGTTTTAGTAGTTGTCTCCCAAAATTAGCCAATGCTTTAACCGCAAACAAAAAGTTATCTATAAATATATCCTAAAAATGACCAGTTGAAGTTGTCAAATAACTAATTAAGGATTCTCAACAATAAGCACCTCTACCCTACGGTTGGCTTCGCGTTCCTCGGGTGTTTTTTCAGGTATAGTATAAATAGGCTGAGTTACGCCAAAACCCTCAAACGTCATGCGTGCACGGTCTATACCATTGGCTGTAAGAAACAGCACAATAGCCTTTGCCCTATCCCTCGACAGGTTTTTACGGTCGGCCGTCATGCAGCACACATGCCCCTGAAGTTTTACCTTCATGCCCGGGTTGGCCTTCATCACTTCCAGCAGTTCATACAGGCGTGGGCGCGATTCCGGCATTATGCCATAGGTGTTTTCATAAAAATTCATGTTGGGCAGCACAATCTTTTGCCCTGCGGGTGTAGCCGCTATCTGTTTCATAAAGGCCACATCAAGCTTTAGGTCCTCTTCCTTGCCGCCCGGGCCGGGCACGCGTACTTTATCCGGATAGGCGGTTTCTTTTTTAGGCGCTGCCACGGCTACCTGTGCCGGCTCCTCTTCCAGTACAGGAATAAGCTTTTTTTCTTTATCAAGGTCTTTCTTTTGCAAAAAGTATATAACAACCTTACGATTCTCTGCCTTGTTAGCCGAATGCTTGTGCAGCTCGCCAAAGCTTATGGTTTTAAAGTCCGACCGGGTTTTTACCTTGCCGTTAACCTCTGCAAAAACATGGCTAACCCTGCGCTGCGATAAAGTATCATTGAGGCCTACAGTACCATCTTCATCAGTATAACCACTTATAGCAAGCACCTTCGATTCGGTATTAGAGGCAATCCAATTTAACAGGCGGTCATTTTCTTTTTTGGTAAGCTCATGCTTATTACTATCAAAATATACCGAGAACTGCTCCTGCGCTACCATAAGCACAGGCATTAATAGTATGGTAAATAAAAGCAGTTTTTTCATAGGTTGTTCTTTTTGTTTGGATAAACGAATTTAATCAAAATATTATTGTCATCAGCATTAGCTTAATGCTCCAATATTTCAATCTCTACCCTGCGGTTAGCGGTTTTTTCGGCTTCAGATTTTTCAGGCAATGGGTACAACGGCCTCGTACTGCCGTAGCTGGAATAAGACAGCCTGCTTTTAGCAATACCATTTTTTAAAAGGTAGTTATACACGGCCAGCGCCCTCAGTTCAGCTATTTTATTAACATCTGTCACTTCGCAGCAAATATGTCCCTGGATATCAATTTTAAGCCTGGGGTTTTCCTTCATAATCTTAAGCAGCTCATTTGCCACCGGCCTCGATGAGGGAAGCATAAAATCTGAATTGTTTTCAAAATTCATATTTTTCAGCCTCAGCTTGTCACCTACTTTTGCATCGGCAATTTGCTCTTTCATATTTTTAGGCGTTTCAGCCTGCACAGGTACTGTTTCAATTTCATAATACAATACCACCCTCCTGTCTGTTATAAGGCCGCTACCTGTAGGCTGCGTTTCTCCCATGCCTTTTATGTCCGTTCCTGTTAAGCTAATACCATTATTTTTTAAAACGGCAGCAACATTATTTGCCCTGCGTTCAGAAAGTTTTTGGTTATAGGCTGCTGTTGCAGTTGTATCGGTATGGCCATAAATACGCGTTACCTTTGCCGTTTTAAGCTCGGGCAACAGTGTTTTAAAATCGGCCGGTGCCGGAATGACTATATCATTCTCAAAATAAAAAACTACCTGGCGTTTTTTTACTTCCTGGGCATTAAGCATAACACCGCACAATATAGCGGCTGTAAGGCAAAACTGTTTCATCATGTTCTGTGTATTTAACGGGCACAAGTTACAAACCTTTTTAAAACAAAAAACCTGCCATTTTCATGGCAGGTCCTGGTAATATAAAATAACTCAAAAAATTATCGTGTAAACAATAGCTCCCTGTATTTAGTAAGTGGCCATATTTCATCGTCTACAAGTAGCTCCAGCTTGTCGCAGTGTTTCCTTATAACATCAAAGTATGGTTTTACAGTATCGCAGTAAGCATTTGCCTGTTCTTCTGTGCTTCCAAGTGCATTAGCAGCTTTACGGGCTTCGGTCATTTCTTCAACTTTAGAGTTGATGCCTGCAATATGGCCAGAAATTTCCCTTACCATAGAAATTTGCTCTTTACCTATAGATTCGTATTCTGCACCAAAAATTTCTTTAAGGCCGGTTACATTCTCAATAAGTATGTTTTGGTAACGGATGGCAGTAGGTATAACATGGTTGCGCGCAATATCGCCCAGCACACGGCCTTCTATCTGTATTTTTTTAGTGTACTCCTCAAGCTCAATTTCATAACGGGCTTCTGCCTCAATATGGTTCATGATGCCAAGCTCTTCAAAAAGGGCAAGCGTTTTTTCGCTTACCTTTGCTCTAAGCGCTACAGGTGTAGTCTTGTGGTTGCTCAGGCCGCGTTTAGCCGCTTCTTCTGCCCATGCATCGCTATAACCGTCGCCTTCAAACAAGATGGCTTTAGTTTCTTTAATGTACTCTCTAAGCACGTTAAATATAGCGTCATCCTTTTTCATTTCTTTACCTTCAATAAGCGCATCAACTTCTTTTTTAAAGTCGCGTAGCTGCTTGGCCATAATGGCATTGATAATGGTCATGGCATTAGCACAGTTAGCTGTAGAGCCTACCGCACGAAACTCAAACTTGTTACCGGTAAAGGCAAATGGAGATGTACGGTTCCTGTCTGTATTATCAAGCAATACATCCGGAATTTTACCTACTACGTTAAGTTTAAGGTCGGTTTTTTCTTCAGGAGAAAGTTTCCCTGCCGAAACACCTTCAAGCTCAGCAAGCACTTTTGTAAGCTGCTGACCCACAAATACCGATATAATTGCAGGAGGTGCCTCGTTAGCACCAAGCCTGTGGTCGTTAGATGCTGTAGCAATAGATGCCCTTACAAGCTCTTCGTTAGTATAAACCGCTTTAATCGTGTTTATAAAGAACGTAAGAAACTGAAGGTTGCTCATAGGCGTTTTGCCCGGGCCTAACAGGTTAACACCTGTATCTGTAGCCATACTCCAGTTGTTGTGCTTACCACTACCGTTAACGCCGGCAAATGGTTTTTCATGAAGCAATACTTTAAAGTTGTGGCGCTCGCCCACTTTTTGCATTACATCCATAAGCAGCGAGTTGTGGTCTACTGCAAGGTTAGCCTCTTCAAATATTGGTGCAAGCTCAAACTGGTTAGGAGCTACCTCATTATGACGGGTCTTAACAGGTATACCCAATAGCATACACTCGTTTTCAAGGTCGCGCATGTAGTTAAGCACACGTGTAGGGATAGAACCAAAATAATGGTCGTCCAGCTGCTGGCCTTTAGCCGATGAATGGCCTAATAGCGTGCGGCCTGTTAGTGTTATATCGGGCCTTGAAGCTGCAAGTGCAGAGTCTATAAGAAAATACTCCTGCTCCCAGCCTAAAGTAGCGGTTACTTTCTTTACGCTTTTATCAAAATACTGACACACCTCTGTAGCGGCCTCATCTACTGCACTAAGGGCACGTAAAAGTGGTGCTTTATAGTCTAGTGCCTCACCTGTGTAAGATACAAATACTGTAGGTATACATAATGTAGTACCATATATAAAGGCAGGCGAAGTTGGATCCCAGGCGGTATAGCCACGTGCTTCAAACGTGTTACGTATACCTCCGTTAGGGAAGCTTGAAGCATCCGGCTCCTGCTGTACCAGCTGGCTGCCGCCAAATTTTTCTACCGGGTCAGATCCGTCCATTGAAGTTTCAAAAAACGCATCGTGCTTTTCGGCAGTAGTACCTGTTAATGGCTGAAACCAGTGGGTATAATGGGTAACACCTTTGCTAAGCGACCATTCTTTCATGCCCATGGCAATATATTCTGCAAGTTTGCGGTCTATTTTTGTTCCGTGCTGCACAGCGCTTTGTACGGCCTTGTAAGCATCCGGAGTTAAAAATTGACGCATCGCCTTGTCATTAAACACGTTACTTCCAAAAATAATCGATTTTCTGTCCAGCTCTTTTACTTCAACCGGCTTTCTTCCTGCGGTCTCTTTAACGGCTTCAAAACGAAATGTTGACATGAAACTTTAATTTTTAATGTTAATGATTAATTAAAACCTGTGCAAATGTACAAAATTTTGTTCCAAAAACTATTTGCCCCCATTTTTTAAGGGGTTAAATTTTGATTTTTTTATTAAAACCTCAATAACACCCCGTAAATTGAGATATAATTAATTTATGATGCATTTTGAGTTACCTTGCAATGATGGATTACAGAATTTTCAACAAAATTCTTACATTGGTTAAAAAAAATACAAAATTACTAAAGCATTGTTAATTGAGTTAAATATTTATTAAGCGAAATACAATTACATTAAGGATACCATAATTTAGCAAAAGGAATTAGAAACAACCTTTAAACCACACTAAAATGGCTAACAAAAAAGTAATTATAGGAGCTGCAGTTGCCGCCGCAGTACTTGCCGGAGTTGCAGTAGCAATGTCCCGCAGTAAAAAAGCTAAAAAATACCGTGCTCATGTAGAAGAAGCTAAACAAACCTTTAAAGGAAAGCTTAACGAACTACAACGCAAAGCAGAAAAAGAATTTAAAAATGCCGCAGGCGATGCTGTTAACGCAGCTAAAGACAGAGCTACAGAATGGGCAGGAAAATCATCTGCAAAGATGTAAAAATACCCAAAACAAAAGAAGACGAAAAGCCGGCTGTAATTATTCAGCCGGTTTTTTAAATCAGGATTGCCAACCAACTATATTATAATGCCAAAAAAATTACTCAAAAAATAAAGAAAACCGCTTAACATTACCGCACCATGAAAACGAGGAAAAACGCCGGAAAAAAATTTCAGCCCTATAATAACCTTATAGAGCAACTATCTGCCCAGAACATTACCATTGAATCGCCGGGTGAGATGCTACCCGAAATTTTGGTTATTACCACATTTCCTCCAAGGCAGTGCGGTATTGCCACCTACTCTCAAGACCTTATAAAGGCACTTAACGACCATTATGTAGGTTCGTTCAGCATAAAAATATGTGCCCTTGAAACCAATAAAGAACAACACACTTATACAGATCCTGATGTAAAGTACATACTTAACACCAGCGAGCCACAATCGTATACAGATCTTGCACAGGCTATTAATGAAGATGAAAACCTTAAAATTGTGCTTATGCAGCACGAGTTTGGTTTAGTACACGAAACCGTAGCCCACTTTAACAGCTTTATAGACGCAGTTCAAAAACCGCTATCAGTAGTGTTTCATACCGTACTGCCTAATCCTGACGAAGTTTTTAAAGGCAATGTACAGCACATACTTAATCGTGCAGACAGCCTTATTGTAATGACACATAACGCCGCCGATATACTGGTGCGCGACTATATAGTAGACCGCAGTAAAATTGCAGTTATAGCACACGGCACCCACCTTGTTAAGCATGGGCAAAAAGACACCCTAAAGGATAAATATAGCTATCAGGGGCGCACCATATTGAGCACCTTTGGTTTACTTAGCGCTAATAAAGGCATAGAAACCACGCTTGATGCACTGCCTGCGGTTGTAAATAAAAACCCCGATGTACTGTTCCTTATAATAGGTAAAACCCATCCTACAGTAGCGTTGCAGGAAGGCGAAGTATACCGCGAGTTCCTTACACAAAAAATAAACGATCTTGGCCTGCAAAACAATGTGCAGTTCATTAACAAATATGTAGCACTCGATGAGCTGCTGGAGTATCTACAACTTACCGATATTTATGTATTTTCATCTAAAGACCCTAACCAGGCAGTTAGCGGTACATTCTCTTATGCACTTGCGTGCGGCTGCCCTATAGTATCTACCCCTATTCCTCACGCTGTAGAGGTTTTGGCCGGCGATACCGGTTTTACGTTTGACTTTGGCAACAGCGAGCAATTAGCCGAACGCGTAAATACTTTACTGTTTGACCCCATGCTGCGCGAACGCATGATACTTAACGGCCTGCACAAAATTGTGCATACCGCATGGGAAAACTCAGCCGTTAGCCATGCCAAGGTATTGCAAAAAACAGCTGCGCCCGGAGCCATTAAGCTGGAGTACCGCAACCCGGCAGTTAACCTTGACCATATTAAAAGCATGACTACCGATTTTGGTTTTGTGCAGTTCAGCAAGCTTAACGTGCCCGATCTGGCTTCTGGTTATACCATTGATGATAATGCCCGTGCCATGATTGCTTTGTGCCAGTATTATAAAAAATCGCACGATAAAAGCGTACTGAGCTATATAAAAACATACTTAAACTACATAGGTTTTTGCCAGCAGCCCGATGGACGCTTTTTAAACTATGTAGATGTAAACAAAAACTTTACAGCCCAAAACAACAACGAAAACCTTGAAGATGCATCGGGCCGTGCCATGTGGGCACTGGGTTACCTTATTTCGCTGGCACCTGTATTACCGGCAGATATGATAGAAAAAGCCGATATGATTTTCCAGAAATCATTATCTCTTACCAAGAATATTTATTCTACCAGGGCTATGTCATTTGTTATTAAAGGCCTGTATTACTACAACCGCCAAATTAAGGATGCCGATACCATGATATACATTAAAATGTTTGCCGACAGGATGGTACAAATGTACCGCCACGAGGCAGATGAAAACTGGAAATGGTTTGAAGGCTACCTTACCTACGCCAATAGCGTACTGCCCGAAGCATTGCTGCTTTGTTATGCCATGACCCAAAACGAAGTATATAAGGATGTAGCTAAAGAATCTTTTGACTTTTTGCTTTCGCAAACCTTTACCAACGAAGGTATAAGGATTATATCTAACAGGGGCTGGCTGTTAAAAGGCGGCGAAAGAGCGCAATATGGCGAGCAGCCTATAGATGTGGCTTATACCATACTGGCACTTCGCAAATTCCACGATATATTTAAGGATGCAGACTACCTTAATAAAATGGAAATGGCCTTTAACTGGTTTTTAGGCAACAACCACCTGCAGCACGTTATTTACAACCCTACAACAGGGGGCTGTTTTGACGGTCTTGAAGAGCACAGCGTAAACCTTAACCAGGGTGCAGAAAGTACCGTAAGCTATCTTATGGCAAGGCTTACCATTACCAAATATTTTGGTAACCCTAACAACATATATTTCCGTAAAGCAAGAGCCGCAAAAGTTAGCGCACTGCGCACCACGCAAGACATTTAATAACTACTGTATTACTAAATTTAAGCCGCCGCACTTTTAAAAGATGCGGCGGTTTTATTTTGGTGCAGACCCATAAAAAAAGCTCCCGCATTTACGGGAGCTTTTTCTGAATTAATAATTTCTTATAATTATTTAACACCTATCTTTTTTACATTGCTATCATTAATACCATATTTTTTAATAACAGCATTGTAGTCTTTAAACTGCTCCATGCTGTTTGCACTGGTCCTAAAGTTGCTTGCGAATCCAGGTATAATTACTACCCTGAAAATCTGGTCTTGGGTATAATCAGGGAAATTTGCAAGATTGTCGTTAGAACCCATATACAACAGTAAATCTACCTGTGTAAAGTTAAAGCCATAATCAATCTCAGCACCATTTACGCCCGAAACGTTATATTTGGTAGTAGGTATTAATTCCCAAACATCCATATCGGCATTTTCTTCCTGAACCAATCTGTAAACAAGCAACATATCAGCAGCAGGTAAAGATGGGTCTAAAGGTATTAATGCCTCATAATTTCCGGCAGAAGTAAAATCTATAAATTGGGTTTCAAAAACCTCTGCAATGGTATCTTCATCATAATCGTCGTTATTACATCCAGTTAAAGAAAGCATTCCAACGGCACTGAATAGTAAAAGTATCTTTTTCATAATTTTAAAAGTTTTAATGTTTGAATCTTATTGTTTACTAAAGTATTCCAAAAAATGAGCCAAATTTTAATTTTAAAGAAAAATTAGGAAAAATCTCTTTTATATTTGTGATACTATGAATGCAAAACCCACGCTATATATGGTTTTACTGGGTGCTACCCCACCCGGAAGGCTTACAGAACAGCATGATATTTTTTTTGGTATTGGCACTGATATTAAAGCGCTTAAACCGGATATATATGCCTTTTGGAACAACGCCGGTCAGCTGCATATTGACTCCTGGCGTGCTGTTAACTATGTAAACGGGTATAAAATTGAAATAGTACCAAAAGACTCCCACCCTATTGCTGAAGAAAAATTATTCTTTCTTAATTTGGGCGGCTACAAACCCGGCGACCCTGAAGAGTACCATTATAAAATGCTGGTAGTAGCAAAAACCATGGCACAGGCCATTAAAGCCAGTAAGCGCACTATATTTTACAAGCATTATGGTTTTAAAGGTGCAGAAAGCCATATTGATGAAAAATACACACTGGACGTAGATGACATGCATAAGGTAGAAGATATACTGCCCACATATTTTAAAGAACAATACAGCATTGCCATTACCCCTACAAGCGAACTGACACAAGACGAACTTCATGTGGGTTATGTAAAACTGGGGCCTTTTAAGGTTTAGAATTAATTTTTAAGTTTGAATACAAATGAGTGAACAGCAACAAACAATAAAACCTCAACCCATAACCGACTTATCCTGGACAGAATTTGAACGTACCGAAATGCGTGTAGGCACTATTACAGAAGCGCATGATATTCCGGAGGCACGCAAGCCTGCCTACCAACTGCATATTGATTTTGGTGCTGAAATCGGGCTCCGCAAAACATCGGCGCAAATAACTAAGCGCTATACAAAAGAAGATTTGCAAGGCCGCCAGATTGTGGCCGTGATTAACTTCCCTAAAAAGCAGATAGGCAAATTTATGAGCGAATGCCTTGTTTTAGGAGCTGTAGGCACAGAGGGTGACGTTATATTGCTTACCCCTGACTTTAAAGTAGAAAACGGGCTTAGAATCGGTTGAGGATATATAGTTGAAGGTTAGGAGCTCATAAAGAATAAATGAAATAAAAAAGCCCGAAACAATGTTCCGGGCTTTAACGCCAGTACCCTAAAGGTGGCTGACTATATATCGTCAAAGTTAATATCAGTAAAACTTTCTGCCGGTACAGCATCTTCGGCTTTATCTCCAAACAGCTTCCTGAAGTCTTTTTGATGCCTTTCGCTAATTACTTCTTCACCTTTATGGTTAAGTACATAATTTGTCATTTCATCCAGTATATCCCTAAAGGCGGCAAAATCTTCTTTATAAAGATAAATTTTGTGCTTTTTGAAATGAAAAGAACCATCTTCTTCGGTAAATTTCTTGCTTTCAGTTATGGTTATATAGTAATCATCAGCCTTTGTAGCCCTCACATCAAAGAAGTAAGTCCTTCTTCCTGCCCTTAAAACTTTAGAAAAGATCTCCTCCTTTTCCAGCATATCATGTTCTCTCATAATCCTCTGTGTTTCATCTTGGTTTTCTGGTATCCAAAAATCTAAAAAAAATCTAAATAAACCAACAAATTAGCCTATTTCTTTTTCTGAAAGTTGCTTTAAATACAATTCTTTATAATAACCCTGTCGATTTACCAGTTGATTGTGAGTGCCTTGCTCAATAATCTCGCCATCTTCAAGTATAATAATCCTGTCGGCGTTTTTAGCGCTCGATACCCTGTGGCTCACTATAATAGTGGTTTTATCTTTAGAAAAGTCTAAAAGGTTATTCAGTATCGCTTCTTCGGTTTCGGTATCTACAGCACTAAGGCAGTCATCCAGCAGCAGTATGGGTGCATCTTTAATCATGGCACGCGCAATGCTTACCCTTTGTTTTTGCCCACCCGAGAGCGTTATACCACGCTCGCCAAGTATGGTTTCATACTGATGGGTAAAGGTTTCTATATTATGGTGCACTACGGCTTTTTTAGCCACAGCCACCACCTCATCATGTGTGGCATCTTCTTTACCAAACTTAATATTGTTTTCAATACTGTCACTAAACAAAAAGGCATCCTGCGGCACAAAGCCCACACTATTGCGCAGGTCGTGCAGGTTAAGCAGTTTTACATCTTCACTATCTACCTTAACGGTACCCAGTGTAGTATCATACATCCTGCTTATAAGCGATAACACAGTACTCTTACCACTACCCGTGCGGCCCAGTATGGCCAGGGTTTCGCCTTTATTTATAGTAAACGATACATTTTTAAGCGCATGTATTCCGGTATCTTCATAGGTAAAGCTTACGTTTTCAAACGCTATATTACCCAGCAGTGGCGTATGTGCCTCATTGTTATTGACAATATCTGGTTTAATTTTTAAAAATTCATTAATACGTTTTTGCGAAGCCTCTGCCTCCTGTATCATGCCGCTTATCCATCCTATAGAGGCCACCGGCCAGGTAAGCATATTAATATAAAGTATAAACTCGGCTATGGTACCCATTTGCATGGTACCGTTAATATACATCTTGCCACCCACATAAATAACCACAAGGTTACTTATACCTATAAGCAATATCATAAGCGGGCCAAACAACGCACTAACAAAGGCCAGGCGCATGGTGCGTTTTTTACCCTCGCGGGAAAGCGCTGTAAAACCCTCCAGCTTTAAGCCTTCCAGCGCATAGGCTTTTATAAGGCGTATGCCCGAAAACATTTCCTGGGTGTAAGATGACAGTGCCGAAACATTTTGCTGCACCAGTGTACTGCGTTTGTTTATCTGGCTGGCAACTTTATAAATACTCCACGCCAGTAACGGCAACGGCAAAAGGGTATACATGGTAAGCTCCGGCGAAATGATTATCATTTGGGTAAGTATAACCACAAATAATATTACAGTACTGAGCGCATACATTATAGCAGGTCCTACATATTGGCGCACACGGTCTACATCGCTGCTAATACGGCTCATAAGGTCACCCGTTCGTTGTGCCTTATAAAAAGACAGCGACAGGTTTTCGTACTGTCGGAAAATTTCATTTTTAAGGTCAAACTCTACGTGGCGCGACATAACAATAAGCGTTTGCCTCATAAAAAAGGTAAAAATACCGCGTATTAGCGTAGTGCCCAAAATTACCATAATACCTGTAAAAAGTATCGATTTTACCGCATCGGCCGTAATTTCTCCTTTTGTAAATTGCTGCACTGCCGTTACCATATCGCCAATATAAGTTGGCCCGAATAAGGCAAATACAGACGAGACTATGGTTATTAAAACTCCTAAAAGGAATTGAAATTTATATTTTACAAAATATTTGTTTAAATACTGTAATTCTTTCATTGTTTATAATCAATATGTAAACTTTACTTTGTCTTAATGTTAAAAAATACATTAGGCACAAGTAAAATGTATGTCAAAAAATAAGGTTTCTAATTATCAATAACTCAAAAAAATCTTCAAAACCTGCCATTTTACAATAAAATTCGTATTTTTGTATTGCGTTTTTAAATAATCGTCAAATTTTAAAACTATTATTATGATTGCAGAAGTTGTTAAGGCTAATGAGCTTTCCAGGGTTGACCCAGTGTTTGGCCAACCGTCGTTTAATGATCATGAGCAGGTTGTTTTTTGCCATGACAAAGATACTGGTTTAAAAGCAATAATTGGCATACATAACACAACTTTGGGGCCAGCCCTGGGCGGCACCCGTATGTGGAAGTATGCTAACGAATGGGAGGCCCTTAACGACGTTTTGAGGCTATCAAGAGGCATGACTTACAAGAGCGCCATATCAGGTCTTAACCTGGGTGGTGGTAAAGCCGTTATTATAGGCGATGCTTCTATAGATAAAACTCCTGAGCTTATTACACGTTTTGGCCAGTTTGTAAACTCGCTTAGCGGTAGATATATTACTGCCGAAGATGTAGGCACTACAACCCCCGATATGGACCTTATACGTGATGTAACACCACACGTAACCGGTATTAGCGAATCTCGCGGAGGCTCTGGCAACCCAAGCCCTGTTACCGCTTATGGCGTATATATGGGTATGAAGGCTGCTGCCATGCACCAGTTTGGCTCTAACAAGCTTGAAGGTAAAAAAATATTAGTACAGGGCACAGGCCACGTGGGCGAAACCCTTATTGACTATATTACTAAAGAAGGCGCACTGGTACAAATAAGCGATATTAACGAAGAGCGCATGCAGGCTGTATCGGCAAAATATGGCGCTACTATTTTTGCGGGAGAAGACCTTTATAGTGCCGATGTAGATATTTATGCACCTTGTGCACTGGGCGCTACTATTAATGATGCTACCATAAATAAAATTAAAGCTAAGGTTATTGCAGGTGCTGCAAACAACCAGCTGGCTGTAGAGCAGCTACACGGCCGCATACTTATGGAGAAAGGCATTGTTTATGCTCCGGACTTTTTAATTAATGCCGGTGGTATTATAAATGTATATGGCGAAATTGCCGGATATGGCAAAGAAGAGGCCCTTAAAAGAACTGAAAACATATACAACACTACACTTGAAATCTTACATTTTGCTGATGCTAATGGCATTACATCGCACCAGGCAGCAATGCAAATTGCCCAAAAGCGTATAGACGACAAAAAAAAAGAAACTGCTAATTAATTAGCTTTCAAAAATATTATTGCTAATTTTGCGGGGCGAAAGTAATTCTTTCGCCCCGTAATTTTAAATGTTCTTAATAGCCGGATGTTAAACAGAAGACATATTCGTGTGAAGGTGATGCAAAGTATTTATGCCATGCATCAAAACAATTCAGATAGCATGGAAAAGGAAGAAAAATTCCTTTTTCAAAGTATAGAAAACATTCGAGACCTGTACCTTATTATGGTCTCTGCGCTTGTAGAGCTAAGGAATAGTGAGGAAGATTTTATTGAAAAATCTACAAAAAAGCACCTGGCAACTGCCGAGGACCGCAATCCAAACAAAAAATTCATTAACAACGAGGTACTTTTGATGCTTAACGAAAGTAATGTGCTTAGCATTGCTATTGAAGACCGCAAAATACACAACTGGAAAAACAATGATGACTATGTACTTATACTTCTTGACGCTGTAAAAAGCAGCGAGATATATACCAAGTATATGGAAACCCGCAAAAACAACTGGGATGAAGACCGTGATTTTGTGGCAGACTTGTTTACCGAAGTAATTGCGCCTAACGAAAAGCTGTATGAATACCTGGAAGATCATAAGCTTACATGGGTAGACGATATTCCGTTAGTAAATACATTGCTTAGCAAACAGCTTAAGCAGCTTACTACAGAAGGCCGCGATGCCTTTTTAGTACCTAGGCTGTATAAGGATTCTGACGATAAAGATTTTGTGCGCGACCTTTTCCGCAAAACAGTGCTTAATGAAGTGGAGCTTGCAAAAGAGTTTATAGATAAAACACCTAACTGGGATACCGACCGTATTGCAGAGGTTGACTCTATTATCCTGAAAATGGCTATTTGCGAGTTTCTTAAATTCCCAAGCATACCTGTAAAGGTTACTATTAACGAGTATCTTGAGATAGCTAAAGAATATTCTACACCAAAAAGCAGTATCTTTATCAACGGTATACTGGACAACCTTATTAAGGAATACCAGGCCGATAATAAATTAGCAAAATCCGGAAGGGGTTTAATGTAAAACAATTAAAATTTTTCTTGAGTTATGAAAAAATCAATCGCAATGATGGCTTTAGCGGCACTGGCCCTAACATCATGCAAAGAAAACACAGCTTTAAATATAGACGCTGCTACTGCTAAAAAAGCAGAACTTGCACATGCCGAATCCGGCAAACTGCCTGTAGCAAAATTTGAAAGCCTTGACCATGATTTTGGTACTATTAAACAAGGTGATAAAGTAGAGCATACCTATAAATTTACAAATGCCGGTACTGCAGATCTTGTATTGAGCGATGCTAAAGCAAGCTGCGGCTGTACTGTGCCAGACTGGACAAAAACACCGGTTAAACCAGGCGAAAGCGGAGAAGTACACGTAGTATTTAATTCTGCCGGAAAAAGCGGCGATGTTCAAAAAACAGTAACACTGACAATGAACACCGAAAAAGGTACTGAAACGCTAAATTTTAAAGCAAAAATAGAAGGTGGAACAGGCATAAGCGCCCACTAAAAATAATTAATTTAATATAATGGAATCACTAGGACAGTTTGGACAACTTTTACCTTTTTTACTAATTATTGTTGTAATGTATTTTATGATGATAAGGCCACAACAAAAAAAGGCTAAACTTGAAAAAGAATTTGAAAAAGCCCTTAAAACAGGCGACAAAATAATTACTAAAAGTGGCATACACGGCAAAATTGCCGAAATATCTGAAGATAGCGTGGTTATAGAAACCATGGCCGGTAAACTTAAAATGGAGCGCTCTGCTATATCTTTAGAGCTAAGCCAGAAAGTAAACAAGAAATAAAAAAAGAAAAACCCAGCCTTACAGCTGGGTTTCTTTTTTATATTGAAAATTAGAAGTTTCTTTTAAAGTTACGTATAGTGAAGTTCAACCTGAAACTTTAAACCTGAAACAAAAAACTACTCCTTCTCCATTACCACATCTACAGGCTTGTTCATCTTACGGCCAAATTTCATGGCAGCCTGCTGGCTTTCGTTACTGCACAATACATACATGTTATAGGCATAAAGCGGTAGTATTAGCGTTTTAAACTTACCTCCGTTTTCCTGGCCGTCTACATCTTCTATCTTTACTTGGAAAGTATCTGCCGGAAAATTATTTACTACAGATATCAGGTAATTATCTTTAGCATACGGAAAAAACCAGCGCTCCTTAGCCGCTACAGCACCTTCGGGCAGGCGTTTGTTATCATCGCCTATCTGGTAATTAAATGTAAACTTCATGGGCTCATTAGCACTCTTAAAGCTATACAGGTTGTTTGTGTTTACAACATCATTACCCAGGCTGTCTACTATGGTTACCTTAAGGTTTTTTATGTTGTGTGCCTTACCATCTTCATGCACATCAAGCACCACATAACTGGTAAAATCATAACCACAGTGCATAGTGGGCTGCTGTGCCCTTGCCACACCGGCTATTAATAACAATATGACAGACAAATATTTCATACTACAAAGGTAAATATTTAGATTGTTAGATTATCAGAATTTTAGATTATTAGAAAGCTACACTCCCATCTATTACAATTGCTGTACCATAATTTGCTAATCCGGTACGTCGAATTACCAAACAATCGAATCATCCAAAAATCCAACAATCTAAAATTCTAATACACTAACATCTAAAATACTTAAAGGTTATCAAGCTGATTGGATTTTTTGTCATCGCTGATACTCCAAAAGAAGCCTACAAAAAAGAAACGGCTGGCCGGTTGTGTTATTGCCTGGCGGGCATACATTCCGTCGGCACCCGGTGTATTGGCATAGTTATATCCAAACACATTATCGCTGCCCATTACATTAGATATCGAAAAATACAATATTTTTTGTTGCGACAGCAGGTAAGCCCAGCCCAGGCTAAGGTTATTATAGCTTTTAGTCATGCCGTTCATAAATTTTTGCTCGTTGGGGTTATCATAAGGCCTGCCGGTATTATAACTGTAGGTAACACCCAATTGAGAGCGCAGGCTGTTAATCCAGTACTTTGTTACTATAGATGCATTGTGCTTTGCCACGAATCCCGGCGTAGCGGCATGCTCATAATTGCGGTAGTTGCGCTCGCTGTCAATATAAGAATAGCTCACCCAGTACTCCAGGTTTTTAAACGTGTGGCTGTCTTTCCATAAAATATCAAGGCCAGCGGCATAACCACTACCATTATTGTTGTACAGGCTGTTGAATTGCGCTGTGGGTGTATTGTATTTAACCAAATCCTTATAATCTTTATAATACAACTCTGCCCTAAACATGCGGCCATCGGTATTATACATATAGTTAAAGATGTAATGCGCCGTTTTTTCAAAATCAAAGTCTTTATAGTACTTCAGGTAGTTTTGATTGGGCGTTTGGTAAAAATCGCCATAGGCAAGAGAAAACTGCCCTTTAGCACCTGCCTTATACGCCAGGGCCACACGGGGCTCTGCACTGGCATGCCCCACTATTTTAGAATAAGAACTGCGTATGCCCGCCTTAAGCGCAAAAGCTTTAGAGAAAATAAAATCGGCCTCGGCATAGGCTGCGGCAATACCATTGTAATAGCCGCTGTTATATAAAATTACTTCAGGCTCAAGATAATCCTCAGTAAAATCGGTAATAAAATAATCAGCTCCCACAGCCAGTTTTATTCTTGTAGTAAAGCTCTTGGTCAGCTTTAGCTTAAGGTGGGCAGTGTTTTCTGTGTTATCTACTTTATTTTCATTTAGCCCAATTTTGTTTTTGCTGTAGCCGTATGCCACACCGGTTTGTATGCTCCAAAAATCCCCCAATGTACCTTTGTATGATGTATTCATATAAAAATTATCATTC
>JAZKDS010000115.1:5335-7411 GCA_040387455.1 Bacteroidota bacterium | reverse complement strand
ACAGGATCGGGCAGGTTAACGTCATTTTGGTCAAGGCTAAAATCAGCATGGTCAAAAGCGGCATATACCTTAAGCATACCGGTATTAAATTTATAACGGTATACTGATTCGCCCGCAAACGACCTGTACGGCCTGTGCCAGTTTACGTTTTGCGGAATAGCAACCTGGTAGGGCTTTAAATCGGTATAGGCAGCATTAACGCTAAGCGAGCTTTTATCCCATTTTTGCGTATTGCCCACCCCAAGGCCTACCGTCATCATGGCAATTTCGGTTTGCTCCTGTGCCGGCTCTTCAATAGTATTTAAAAGCAGTACACTACTTAGTGCCTCGCCATACTCTGCCGAATAGCCACCGGTACTAAATACCATCCCCTTAAATAAAAAGGGCGAAAATCGGCCACGTGTAGGTATATTATTCGCTGATGCATTATAAGGCTGGGCCACTCGTATACCATCTACAAAAGTTTGGGTTTCATCGGCCTCGCCACCACGCACAAACAGGCGGCCACTCTCGCCCACGGTATTTACACCCGGCAATGTTTGCAGGGCAGCCACAATATCTCCTGATGAGCCTGCCGTAGTAACAATATCAAGCGGCTTAAGAGCGGTTACCTTGCTGTTATCACCTGCACTAAACGTACCCGCCGAAATCACTACAGCCTCTATGCTATTGGCGCTTTCAGCCAGCACAAATACCTTTGCAGTATAATTTTCAATAACAATTTGCTGCCTTACATCATCATGACCCAGATAAGTTATAACCAGGGTATGGGTGCCTTTTTCAGTAGTTTCAAAGCTAAACGTACCGTCCTGACCGGTGGTTGCGCCATCATAAGTACCATCGATAAATATATTGGCAGCAACAAGGGGCTGGCCTTTATCGTTGGTTACCGTGCCGTTAAGTGTGGTTTGGGCACCTGCGGCACTACCGATAAGTAAGGTTAAAATAGCGAATAATGATTTCATAACTGTTGGTTTTTTGATAAGGCAAAGATGTAGCGGCAAATGTACGTTTCATAAAAAAGGTTACCCAACTGCAAAATTGAGGGTATGAATTGTAAAGTGCCCCAAAGTTAATTTTTTGCAACGAAAACGTTATTTAAGATATTTTTTGTAAGTTTGACAGTGAACAAAAAACATAACCCATTATTTATCAGGTTATAAACAAAATTTTTATGAAGAAAATAAAATTTTTCTTACTAATTATTCTTACAACACTGGCCGCATCATGCAGTAGTGATGAAACCGTTCAAACCCTTAACGGTACCTGGCGCCTGCGCAATGCAACGGCTCCGGAAGGTGCAAGTATAGATTATAATGAGGGCGAGGTTTACTGGACGTTTGATCAGCAAAACCACCGCCTTACCGTGCAAAACAACATAGTATCTTTAGGTCCCGAAAATATATTTTCCGGCCTTGCCAGCGGTACATATAATTATACCGTGGTTAAAGATGGCGATAGCAAAACCCTGTATGTAGAGGGTAATGAACAGGGCATCTTTGCTTACACTACCGAAAACCTTGTTATAAACACATCTCCCGATGCTACAGGGCTTATAAAAGTTTTTGAGAGGTAACAAACCTCAACAGTACCATATATTAAAATCAGGCTTATGCCTGATTTTAGCATTTTAATAAATGAATATAATTACATCAGCCAAATCCAATAACATTCATAAAATGAAAACACTCCTCACCTTACTACTGGCCTTTTTGGCCTTGCCTGCCTTATCTCAAATTAATTTTGAAACAGGTTATTTTATTACAAATGACGGCACCACCACAACGTGCCTTATAAAAAATGTTGCCTGGAAAAACACCCCCACTACTTTTGAATATAAAGCCACCGAAGAAACAGAGGTCCAAACCGGCAGTATAGCTAATGTTAAAGAGTTTAGCGTATCTGGCTATAAATTTGTAAAACATACAATTGAGTTGGACCGGTCTACAACCGACATAAGCCGGATGGATGAAAATAATAAACCGGTATTTAAAAAGGAAACACTATTTTTAAAAGTATTGGTAGAGCTGATTCAAAGTCCTTCTGGATTCCTCTTGTTTGGAAGTTGCGGTTGAT
>JAZKDS010000115.1:4246-5325 GCA_040387455.1 Bacteroidota bacterium | reverse complement strand
AAGGTAACCTTGTGCGCTATTTTTACAGTGGTGGCGATAATAATATTGCTACACAACAGCTAATATATAAAGCATACAGAGTGGGCAAAGATTTGTCTTATAATAACCAATTTAGAGGACAATTGTTTGACGGTTTAAAAAGCGCTTATCCTAATGTTGCCGCGTTTAAGAGAATCTCTTATGATAAAAGCACCCTTGTAAAGCTATTTGTAACTTATAACAACCAGAGCGGCACCGAAACGAAAGACCTGTCATCATCTCAAAATAATTCTGATTTTAACATTAAAATTACAGCAGGTGCAAACAGTAGCAGCCTGTCTGTTTATGGGGCAACCAACGCAGGGAACGCCTATGATTTTGACGCAGGACTCGCATACAGGTTTGGCGCAGAATTTGAAGTTGTGCTGCCGTTCAATAATAAAAAATGGTCGCTTTTTGCCGATCCTCATTATTATATGTATAATAAGGAATCTACCGAGATTACAGGAAGTAATTCAACCGCTAAAAACTGGAAAATAAAAAGTAGCGCTATAGATGTTCCGCTTGGTGCAAGGCATTATATGTTTTTAAACGATACGTCAAAAATATTTATCAATGCCGCTTATGTACTTACATTACCTATGGGAAATTCAAACATTAGCTTTATGTATGATGTTCCTAATGCCATCCCCAGTTCAAAATTAGAAATTTCGAGATCTGCTAATTTTTCTGTTGGTGCCGGCTTTGCTTATAAAATGTACAGCGCCGAAATACGCTATAATTTTAACCGACAGCTTTTAGAAAATTATGTATTATATGGCGCAGACTACAGTACTTTGGGCATAATATTAGGTTACAGGATACTTTAATGTCGTAAATAGAGGTGTTAAAAATAAGCTTACTCCTTAAATCATGCACTATCTTTGTAAAATAGATATTAAAGCATGATTTTGAAAAGTTTAAGTAAAGAAAACATAAAAAAATACGGAATTTTAATTATTGCATCGGCAGTTGTGGGCCTTTTGGCCGCCATGCTGGGTATAGCACTAAAGCACATTACAGAGCATTATGAAGCGTTGCTTTTTAAAAGGGCATCGGGC
>JAZKDS010000115.1:0-4236 GCA_040387455.1 Bacteroidota bacterium | reverse complement strand
TTATCTATATCTTACGGTTTTATCTTTTTAAAAAGAAAGAAAACAAGGGCATTAAAGAAGTGTTTGACAGCCAGGCAAGCGGCACCCCATTGCCATCTTATAAAATACCATCGCATTTTATTAACGGGCTAATAACAGTTAGCTTTGGCGGCAGTACCGGTATAGAGGTAAGTACTGTAGTAGCTACAGCGGCCGTAGGATCTTTAGCATCGCGCAAAGAAAATTTATTAAAAAAATATAAGACAGAGTTGCTTTGCGCAGGTATAACAGCGGGTGTAACGGCATTGTTTAATGCACCGCTGGCGGGCATACTGTTTGCCTACGAAGTAGTTTTTAAAAAGCGCACCAAAGCATTTGCCACCGCAACCATAACCGCTGCCTTAGTGGCGTATGCTTTTACACTACTGCTTGATGAAGGCGCCGTGTTTAACATTGTTATAGCCAAATGGCATGTTTATGCCCTGCCCTGGTTTATATTGCTTGGCATTTTGGGCGGGTTACAATCGGTGTATCTTACTAAGAGCGTATTGTTTTTTAAAAAGCGCTTTTTACAATTCAGCAATCCTTATTACAAAATAATTTCGGGTGGCCTTATCATAAGCGCAATGCTATTGTTACTACCTCAACTGTATGGTGAAGGCTATCATGCCATAAAGCACAGCATACTATCGGCCAATACAACAACACTAACCGCTTATCTTACATTAACTATCCTGGGGCTATTGCTTTTAAAACCCATCATTACATCTGTTACCCTATCTGCCGGTGGAGATGGCGGTGTATTTGCACCCGGCATTTTTTTGGGCGCATTTTTAGGCCTGTTCCTTGCATTGGTGCTCAATACTTTTTTTGATGCCGGTGTTATACCCTTAAATTTTATGGTTGTAGGCATGGCAGCAGTACTTAGTGCCAGCATACATGCACCGCTTACGGCTTTGTTTTTAATATGTGGCCTTACAAACAGTTATGTACTTTTTATACCGCTAACCATAGCCAGCTTTGTAGCCATGCACACGGCAAAAAAAATATATCCGTATACGGTATATACCTATGCTGCAAAAACAAAGTAGTTTGTTTTTATAAAAATCGTATTTTTATACTGCAAACCAACAACAGCAATTATGAAAATTCCTGAAAATTACCTGCCGGTAATGCCTTACATTATTATAAATGAAGCACCGGCCTTTTTAGAATATACAAAAAAGGTGTTTGGCGCCACAGAGCAAATGATTGTTCCCGGTGAAGATGGCCGCGCCATTATGCACGGCGAAATAAAAATAGGCGATGCCGTAATTATGTTTGCCAATGCCTCTGCACAATGGGCCGAAAAAACCAGTGGCATGTTTATATATGTAGAAGATGTAAACCGGGTATACAACGCCGCAGTGGAACAAGGCGGCACGTCTTTACAGAAACCTTTGCAGCAGGATTATGGCTTTTCGGCCGGATTTGAAGACCCATTTGGCAACCAATGGTGGATAACGCAACCTTAAAACAAACTATGCTTACACTTAATAAAGTACACCATGTAGCCATAATCTGTACAGATTATGACGTATCTAAACATTTTTACACTCAAATTTTAGGCCTTATCGCCTTATCTGAAGTATATCGTGAAGAGCGGGACTCTTATAAGCTCGACCTGGGTCTTGATAACCATTATATTATAGAGCTGTTCTCCTTCCCTAACCCGCCGGCACGCGTGTCTCGGCCCGAAGCCGCAGGTTTGCGTCACATGGCTTTTGAAGTACCCGATATTGAAACGGCAATTGCCTGGATGGAAAAAAACAATGTAAGTTGCGAACCCGTGCGTATAGATCCGCTTACCGGTAAACGCTTTACCTTTTTTGCCGACCCTGATGGGCTACCGCTGGAGTTTTACGAAATTTAACGGGTAATACTATCTTTTTCTCGGCATTACCATATTGGTAAGTTTACAAAGCGATATCAGCCGGTCCTGCTCATCGGTAATTTTAATTTCCCACAAATGCAGGCTCCTGCCCTTGTGCACTATGCGTGCCGTGGCGGTAACCTCGCCATCGCGCTTAGCCCTTAAATGGTTGGCCGAAATTTCTATACCCCTGACTTCAGAAACTTCCGGGTTTACAAAAAGTAAAGATGCCGCGCTGCCCACGCTTTCGGCAAGGGCTACAGTAGCACCGCCGTGCAGCAGGCCCATAGGCTGCTGTACTCGCGGATTAACCGGCATTTTAGCTTCCAGAAAACCTTCGCCTGCATCGGTATATACAATATCAAGCGTATCCATAAGAGTATTGCGGCAAAAGTCGTTGCACATTTTCAGTGCCTTTTCTTTATCAAATGACATGTGTTTTTTTTGTAAAGGTAAAGGTGTAAATTCCAAAAAACAAACAACAAATCTCAAAATCAAATTCCAAATAATAAAGATTATACAAACTAAAAGCGGCTTTTTTCCGTTTCAGGAAATAAAAGCTATTTTTACAAAAAATTGAACCCAACGCCCATGCGCCAACTTATACTATTACTGCTTGCTGTTTTTGCATTTACTTTTACTTCTTGCCGAGACGATTTTGAATTTGAAACCAGTACCGGTGGCCTTGAGTTTTCGCGCGATACCGTATATCTTGATACCGTTTTTACCAATATTGGCTCAAGCACTTATACCTTAAAAGTATACAACCGCAGTAATAAAGACATAAAAATACCATCTATTAAACTGGGCCAGGGCGAGGCCTCTAAATACCGCCTTATGGTAGATGGCGATGCTTATGGGCAAGGCGCTACACCGGGAAAAATATTTAATAATGTAGAGCTATTGGCTAAAGACAGCCTTTTTATACTGGTTGAAACTACTATTGATTATGCCGAGTATGCAAATAGCTCAACCACCTTTTTATATACCGATAAAATTGAGTTTGACAGCGGCGCTAACTTTCAGGATGTAGACCTTGTAACACTGGTACAGGATGCTATTTTTATAAAGCCAAACCGCCCGCTACCTGCAGATATGAGGGAAACCATTAGCATAAACGGAATACAAACCTCTAACGAGGGGCATGAGCTTATTACACCCGAAGAACTGCACTGGACCAATGCAAAACCTTATGTTGTTTATGGATTTGCGCTGGTACCTAACGGCAAAACACTTACTATTGATGCCGGTACCCGCGTGCATTTTCATGCCGAAAGTGGCCTTATTGTAGACGATACAGGCATTATAAAGGTTAACGGCACCGCATCATCTAATACCGAAATTCTGGAGAACGAGGTTATTTTTGAGGGCGACAGGCTGGAGCCTTTGTATAACGATGTGCCCGGCCAGTGGGTAGGCTTATGGATAATTTCGGGCAGTACAGAAAATACCCTGAACCACCTTACGGTTAAAAATGCAATGTTTGGCGTGCGTGCACAAAGTATAGTTGGCGTTAACGAAAATACAAGGCCACGTGTTACAATAAATAACAGCCAGATATATAACTCTTCTCTTTATGGCATTTGGGGTAACCATGCCTATATAACAGGTAAAAATATTGTAGCTAACAACGCCGGGGTAGCCGCATTATTAATAACACAGGGCGGCGATTATGATTTTAAGCACTGTACTTTTAGCAACTACTTTAACAGCTACCAGCAGGTTCCGGTAGGCATATTAGATTATGTAGATTTAGAAGACCCTGACAATCCGGGTACGGTAAACCGTTATATAAGTCCGCTTAATGCAAATTTCGACAATTGTATTATGTACGGTTCGGGCAATATTGGGGTTTCTTTTGAGCGCAAAGGTGATGACGATAGCAGCCTCGTTTTTTCAACGCGCTTTAACCACTGCCTTATAAAGCTTGTAGACTATTCTAATCTGCTTGACGGCCTGCCGCTTTACCCATACAACGGTAATGTGCCTGCACAGGCCGAATATATTGGTTGTGTATATGCCGAGACCTCTACCGCTAACAAGCCTAATTTTGAAGATCCACAAAACTGTAAGATGAATATATTAAGGCAGCCGGATGCTACTACACCCGGCCCCGAAGGCGGTGCAGATTTTGCCATTGCCACACAGGTAGGCAATGACATAGCAAATAATCCAAGGCCCTTAGCGCCCGACACTACGCCCGATATTGGCGCTTATGAAAGCACCGATGCACCGCAATAAATAAACTCCTGCACACTTATTTTTCATAATTTTGGTATACCAAACAATTAAAACCAATTACTTATGAAAAAACTTTTAGCAATGGCCCTACTGGCAGCCTGTAT
>JAZKDS010000114.1:0-3521 GCA_040387455.1 Bacteroidota bacterium | reverse complement strand
TACCGATATACAGGAAGGGGAGTATGCACCCTACCAAAAAGGCTACATGAGCCTTGTTAGCGATGAATGGCCGCTAAACGAAGAGCTTGAAGTGAGCGTAAACAACTTTGTGCATTTTGTGCGCAACATACCCATGGATAAGTTTGATTACCGTTATGCCGAGGGTAAATGGACCATTAAAGAGATAATACAGCACCTTATAGACACCGAACGTATTTTTGCCTACAGGGCACTGCGTTTTTGCCGTGGCGACAGCACACCTTTGCCGGGCTTTGACGAAAACCTGTTTGCCGATACGGCCAATGCTAACGACCGCCACCTTACCGCATTGCTAAATGAGCTGGCGCTGGTAAGGCAAAGCACTATATCATTATTTAAATCGCTAAATGATGAGGAACTCAAACGCACCGGTACGGCTTCGGGTTATACCATATCCGTAAGGGCGCTTGGGTTTGCCATCATTGGGCACCAAAACCACCACCAAAAGGTATTTGAGGAAAGGTATTTATAGAGTTAATGCCTTGTTGTAAAAAATAGAAAGCCCCCTTGATAAGGGGGCTTTCTTAGCTTTAGGGTATACTATTTTACAACCATTTTTTTACTGATTATTTCCTGCCCGCTGCCAATAAGGCTGTAAAGGTAAACGCCTTTTTGCAGAGCGCCCGCGTTAACCGTAATACTGCCTTTCTTTTCATTCAGTTTATATTCTTTAATAACCTGCCCGTTAAGGTTCATTATCCATACAGAGGCATCAGATTCGTTTTGCGGAATCGAATATTCAATAGTGGTAACCTCGCTGAATGGGTTAGGCGTATTTTGGCCAAGGTAATAGCCGTTTGCTGCAATATCTTTTACTTGTTCCGGAGATAAAGTATTATTGTTAGTAACCACATACGTTTTGGCATTATTGGCTAATTGCCCTTTTAAAGACTCTACTTCTTTGTTAAGTTCTATAACCGACTCAGTAAGTACAGAAATCAGCCCTATATAATTTACGGCTTTTAAAGTTTTAGAACCTGTCATCTCGCCGTTTTCGTTATATATCCCATGGGTAACTTCTTCAACCAGTTCAGGGTACACTTCTTCAAGTTCCTGTGCAATAAAACCGTGTTGCAGGGTTTCCGGTAAATCCAGTTTTATTTCTTTGTCCTGTTTAATAAATGTATAGTTTACAGGGTTAAGCTTTCCAAGTTTTTCCAATACGTTTTCTTCTTTTTTAACATTTGATTTAAGCGATTTATCAGAAACTACAAGGGCATTTGTAGAGAATATCCTACCGGAGAAATAACCTGCGAAAGCGTTATTTCCGGTGGCATAGCCATAAACACCGTAGTTTGCTGTACCGGTTGCCGAATTACCGTCTGCCTGCCCCCTGACACCTACGTTACTGGTTGAGTTTGCGCTGAAAGACCTTCCATAAACACCATTATTGCTGCTGCCGTATGCCGCTTCTGCAATTACTCCGTAAGTAGTGCCCGTACCTGTAGCAGAGCTGGTTGCCCTGGAGGTGATGGCATAGCTTAAACCTCCTGAAGATTCAGAGTAACTGCCACTGCCGATACTTCTTCCATTTGCAAAAGTACTTCTGTTAGAAAAGACTGCTGCCCGTCCGCGTTCAAACGATGCATTTTCGGTAACAACAGAAAGGCCTTCAGCATCTATATAATTTATTTCGAGTTTCGGTATAAGATAATCCGTATCGCTATTAAATCCGGGGTAAGTCACAATATTGCCAGTTTCATACTTAGAGGCAGTTGCTAAAACAGCCGTAGCATCTGACCGTAGTTTTAACACCTGTGTAGAAGTTGCGGATGTTGAACTGGCCGAAGTCCTGAATAGTAAATCGCCTGGAGTTACGGCACCTTCACCTACCCACTGGATAACCGGTGTACCCAGCGTTGGTGTACTGCCTTGTGGCGCTCCCGAATAGCCAAATATAAGACCCCTGCCGGCTCTTTGAACCCTTAATCCGTACAAGGTTTGCCCCGTTGTAGATAAGCGACCTAAAGAGCTCCACTGGCTTGAACTTGTAAAATCGAAACCGGTGCCTAAATCCAACTGCGTTATAAGGCCCGGGCTGAACCTAAAAGCTTCAGTATTGCCGGGAGGTAATAAAGACGGCAAAATTGGAGAGGCAGTAACAATTGTACCGTTCGACTTGTTTTGGGCAAAAACAGATCCGGTAGCCAGGGCTATAAGCCCGGCTGAAAAGATAATTTTGAAATTCATGAGAGATTATTTTAATTGTTGGTAATACTCAAATTTATTAACATAATATTATTGAAACATCATGTTAAATTTAACTTTACAACAATTTTTAGCACCTAAGTGCATCACACGGCTTGCCGCTACAAACTGTGTTGGCCACGCAAAGCGGTAGCTCCGGTTTTAAGGTTCATCGCACTCGCTGGTAACTTTAGTAAAAAGGGCTTCAAAATCTTTGTAGTACGCATGTTCATAGTCAATGTTATAGGCATTGTCTAAGGCACAATTATACCAGCCATAAGTGTGCAGGTGAATTTTTGCATACATAACACTATCAGCCGACTGGCGTTCCCAGTCATACCTTTTAATGGCATCGGGATGTGTTTTTCCCCCTTCAACTTTTTGTACAATAAAGGTATGCCAGGCTTCCATCATTTCGGCATCTTCTGCATTAAGTGCTTCGGCAAACCAACGGCAATCTTCGCCATGAGGGTCTTGCAGCAGCATACCAGGATGGTTGATGCTGTTTACCCTCAACCTATACACCTTATAGTTTTCTTCAAGCTCGCGCAGCCTGCCTTTGCGCAGATCTTCCCAAAATTGTACCGGAACAAGCGTCAGGCTGTTCAGTTCTTCTTTACTTTTGTTATACGCCTCGCGGAGTTCAAGCAGCAGCTGGTCTTCGTTAAAATTAGCGAAAGACTGCGGTGTAGTAGGTATATTGACATCAATTAAATGGTCGTGATAGTCATAACATAAAAATTTTGTATCCTTTAATTGCGTTGCGGTATATTTTCCGGCGCTGAAGTAGCCACGGTTATCACAAAGGGCATCCTGCCATACAAATATACTAACCGAAATGCCCGGGCCGGTTTTAGCCGGGGTTGGTGTTTTATCTTCATTACACGAATTGCAGGCCAAGGCGGCCGCCAGTGCAAGTAAATACAGTACTTTTTTTGCCATAAGTTACTTTTTAACAGCGGTTATAACCATAATTTCGCGCTCTATCTGCTCGCCGCTGTTGCTGGTAACAAATTCGCTATTGAGCTCAATATGCTGTACTTCAAGCCCCGACAAAGCCAGTAGTTTTGTAACATCTTCGGCATCATACAACGTAAAGCCATATTTAGCAAAAGGTATGTGCTGCATGGTGCTTTTAGGTATAAATCCAATGGCTAAAATACCGCCGGGCTTCATTACCCGTGCAATTTCGGTGGCATAGGCCTGCGGGTCTTCCCAAAAATAAATGGTGTTGGCTGTGGCAACCTGGCTAAAAACGGCATTGCCAAAGGGTATTGTTTTTCCATCGGTCAATG
>JAZKDS010000113.1:521-1880 GCA_040387455.1 Bacteroidota bacterium | reverse complement strand
AACAAATTTATTGCCTGATACACTTTGCACAAATACCGCCATAGCTATATATACCAACATAGGTAGATATACCCGCAGTAGTATTACTTTTAAATAAACGCTTAGCTCAATTACGTTAAAGCCTTTTACCAGCTGGATGATGATACCCACCGGAATAAGGGCCAACAGATACACCAGAATAATGCCCGCCAAAGCCAGGTATTTACTTACCACCGGCACGGCGTAGCTGGTGGGCATGGTATCAAAGATCTGGCTAAAACGAATCTCCTTTTCTTTCCAGATTAACTCGCCTGAGTAGAAGAGGATCATAACGCTAATCACGAAGCCTATCTCATCGGCAACAAAATCAGCTATCATGGACGATAATGGATATAGCTCCTGCCCGTACCAGGTTGACGCGTACGAGGCATCAACTCCTATCAAAATCACTCCTACTATACCTATACCAATAAACGGTATGGACCTGAAAATTTCTTTAAAATACAGCCGCGTTAGCACGGTTACCTGTTTAAACCAGGTTGCCGCGTTGTATAAAGGCTTGCTAAACGGAATTGGCGTAGTATCGGCAATGGCAACGTTCTCTTTTTGAAACACGCGCTTTTTAAACAGGCCGGTATATACTGATCTAAACTTAAACGCAACAAAGGTAACTGCCAAAAATATAAGCCCTACACCCGCCCACAACATACGGTTTAGCAGCACCAAACCACTGAATGATAGGGTGAGCGTATTTTTTTCGGCAACCGTCCAGTAACGGGTAACGGCCCTTACCGAGTAATAGCCAAACGGATCTAAAATTGCCGCTTTTTTAAGGTTCTCTACATCACCCACCAGGGTATCAACAGCAATATATATAGCTAGTAATACAATGGTTTGCAGGTAAATAAACAGCATTTTACGGGTTAACGCGCCTACGGCGAAAAACACGCACGAAAACATGAACATGTTAAATGCTATAAGTACAAACCAGGGCCACGCGTATTGCCCAATAGCCACCGACAGATACCTGGTATGGTCAACCCAGGGCATCATACAGCCAAGCCAGGTGCCCCATATAAAGCCTGTACTTATAAATAGTAATATAAGGAATGAGCCAATAAAACGCCCGGCCAGGTAAGTGGTTTTAGTAATATTGGTTGTAAAAATGAGCGATTCCATTTTATGCTCAAAATCTCGCAGAATGGGTACCCCCATTATAGCCGAAGCAAGGAACATGCCCGGTATAAGGCTTATAGTGCCTGCAATATTGAATAAAACGGATGAAGCATTTTGTTTAATTTTACCTACATCGCCACCAAAGTTTATGCCGTCCCAGCTTACGGCCAAAAAGCAGAGCAAAAACATTATGCCGAAGTAGAT
>JAZKDS010000113.1:0-511 GCA_040387455.1 Bacteroidota bacterium | reverse complement strand
TTATTTCGAACTGAATTACTTTCCAAAGCATGATAAACGCGATTAAACGGTAAGTAATTGAGGTTGACTGCCAAATATGTACGAGAAGTAAACATCTTCTAAATCGGGCTGGATCACTTCAAAACCGGCATCGGGCTGTACGTCAGATAATACATGCAGCATAGGCTTGCCGGCTATCAGTTTGTCTGATATTACGCTTAAGCGTTCTTTATAACCCGCGGCTTCATCGCGGTCTACACGTTTGCTCCATACTTTGCCTTGCAGGCTTTCCAGCGTGCCCCGCGTGGCATAGGGAGACTGCAGCAGGCTGCCGTCATGCAGGTCGACCTTCACCATCAGCGGCATCATGCGGGCCGACTGGCCGCGGAAGGTGCCGATGGACTGGACGGGAATCACGGGCAGGTTCATCAACTGCAGGTCCGCCAGGCCCTGCACTTCCCTGTGTGTCGCCTTCGGATCCGGGTTTTTCGCCACGACCAGCACATGGCCCGATGGCAGGCCGGTCTGGGGC
>JAZKDS010000112.1:705-7250 GCA_040387455.1 Bacteroidota bacterium | reverse complement strand
TCAAGTGGCAATCCGGCAATTTTCCTGATACTGTCATTACCACGTGCCATTTCAATAATAGGTACATCTACCCATGCCTCCTGGAGCAGCGACATAGAAATAAAAACCTGCTCGGCATTCATGCCTTTATAGGTGTCTTTCTTGCTCAGCTTCCTTAATATTTCAGAAGCCATCGTGTTCATAGGCATCATACGGCCGCCATCCTGCACTATAAGCTTACCGAAACGTGCCGCGTGTTCAGGACTTACTTTAGTCCTTTCCAGCATGGTTTCAATCTCACCTACAGATGGTTTGGCAGGTGCAGTATGGTTATCCTGCGAATATCCACTAAAGGCTACTAACAACATTACTGTTGCAGCCATTGCCTTTTTCTTTTCTTTAATTTTATCCAGTTTACGCTCAATGTCTTTAAAGCGGGTATTTTTATCAAACAGTATTGCCATTAGGCCTATATAAAGTAGAAAATAGCCAATATAAGATATCCATGTACCCCAAAAATCATGGCTTACAGATAGCTTGGTACCTTTTTCATCAGGGTCAAAACCACTCTGAAAAAACCTGTAACTGCGGTAGTCAAGAACATGATTCATGAATATATGGTAATCAAATTTTTCTTTTTTCTCAACATCATTAACCGTAATCTTACTTTCGTAAGAAGAATACCCCGCAGGACCTTCCATACCCGGATAACGGTTTGCAATAAAGTCATTTAGCTGTATTTTAAAAGGCAATTCATAGGTTTTACTGCCATACATAAGCGTAAAATCAAGCTTGCCCAGTTTAATAGCTACGGGCATTCCTATCTTTTCCTTACCTCCTAATAGCGTAACTTCTTTTTCCTGACCCTGACTTCTTACAGTTAGTACCAGTGCACTTTCTTCTTTGGTTTTATAATTACCTTCAGCCTTAAATACCTGTTTGCCCTTTATGGCGGGTTCCGGCAATACAAACATAGCACCAGCCATATTATACAGTGAACGGAACATTAAGGGCTGAACGCTGTCTTTTGCAACCGGCCCCTGAAACTTATCGGCCATGCGCATATAGTTTCCTTCAAACGGTGAGTTAAAGGTATAGTCATCACCGATTTTATTAATGTTTACTGCACCTGCAGTTTGCTTGTTAAATGCAAAAAGTATGTTACTTATGTTTTGTACTTCGCCGGATTTGAGGTAGTGCTCACGGCGCTGTCCGGTGGTTTGTTCTACCAGCTTTATATACTCGTCCCCATTGGCATCGGGCATAATGGTATCTTTTGCGCCAAGTATAAACTCCTTATACTCAACCTCAAAAGGCATTTCATTAAAATCGCCACTCATTGTAAAATGGTTATTGGCTAAAAGTGGCACCTCTTTACTGCTCATTAAAACAGGCTTTTCAAAAGTCCTGCGGCTCATCTGACCATTATATTCACCGTCTACCAAAACGGTAACAAACGGTTTATCGCTATAAAAATGGCTTTCGGCCTCTCCTTCTCTTATAGGCATCATGCCTTCAAAGCTTATATACCTGGTAACAAAAGCACCGATAATAATAAATATAAAGGAAAGGTGTAGTAGTAGTGTGGCCCATTTTTCTTTTTTGTTGAGCTGGTAGCGCTTAATATTACCAAAAAAGTTAACCACAAACAGTAGCATTATAGCTTCAAACCACCAGGCATTGTATATAAAAACCCGTGCGGTTTCGGTGTTATAAGCATCTTCAATAAAGGTACCAATGCCCATGGCTGCGGCAAAAACAATAAACAATACGGCCATTAAGCGGGTAGAGAAAAAAAAGGCAATTATCTTATCCATGTGTGTATGGGAAGTATTTTGATATAAATTGATGCAAAAGTAAGCCAAAACTTCAATTTTTGGGTCCATTTTTATGATAAATTAAATTCGTCAGGCAATCATTTATAATTTTAGTATTAAATATAAGTTAGGTATATTTGACAATTAACATTTATAAAACTAACCCTACTTATTTTAAATGAGATTACCTAAACTACTGCTGTTTCTGGGCTTAACAAGCCTTACCGCTATGGCTCAGGAAATTATACCTAACAACCAGAGCAAGTTTGATGATATAATGTACCGCCGTGGTAATGACTACCGTGCGGCATCGGGTGTACCGGGACCCAAATACTGGCAAAACAGCGCCGACTATGTTATCGAAGCCGAACTGGATGACAAAGCTAACATCCTGAAAGGCAAGCTAACAATGACCTACCACAACAACAGCCCGCAGGAACTGCCTTATATATGGATGTATGTAGAGCAAAACCGCTTTACAGAGACATCTCGCGGCACACTAACTACCCCAATTATGGGTAACCGCTACAGCGGCGATACCGATGGTGGCCTAACCATTACTAACGTATCTGCCAAGACAAAAGGCACTTCAACCAAGTTCCTTATTAGCGATACGCGTATGCAGGTATACTTTGCAGAGCCTTTAAAACCGGGCAAGGAAGCTACCGTAAGCATGAACTTTGAATTCCACGTGCCTGAGGCCGGTATGGACCGTATGGGCCGCCTGGAAACCGATGGTGGCGTAACCTACTCTATGGCGCAATGGTATCCGCGTGCGGCAGTATATGACGACGTAGTGGGCTGGAATACTGAGCCTTACCTTGGTGCAGGTGAATTTTATGTAGAGTATGGCAACTTTGATTATAAGGTAACCGTGCCTTACAACCACATTGTCGTGGGCAGCGGCGAGCTTGTTAACGCTAAAGAAGTACTTACTAAAGAACAGCTAAACCGCTGGGAACAAGCTAAAAACAGCGATAAAACGGTTTTCCTGATTACACAGGATGAGGCCGGAAACCCTGCCAAAACCCGCCCCATGCAAAGTGGCAAGGTTACCTGGCATTTTAAGATGACCAACAGCCGCGATGTGGCCTGGGCATCGGCCAAGAACTTTATATGGGATGCCGCCCGCATCAACCTGCCAAGCGGTAAAAAGGCTATGGCGCAGTCAGTTTACACTACTGAAAGCGCTGGCGAAAGAGCCTGGGGCCGCAGTACAGAGTATACTAAAGCCTCTATAGAGCACTACTCGTCTAACTGGTTTGAGTTTCCGTGGCCTACTGCCGTAAACGTGGCAAGTAACGCCGGTGGTATGGAGTACCCTGGCCTATCTTTCTGTAGTGCAGGCAGTTCGGGTGCAGAACTTTGGGATGTGACCGACCATGAGTTTGGCCACAACTGGTTCCCAATGATAGTAGGCAGCAATGAGCGCCGTTATGCCTGGATGGATGAGGGCTTTAATACCTTTATAAACTACTACAGCACAGTGGCTTTCAACAATGGCGAGTACCAAAGCGATGTGGCTAAAAGCCGCAGCAGGGTACACTGGTTTAAATCTAAATACCGCGAGAGTATTGCTACTTACCCCGATGTGGCACGTTCTATGAACCTGGGTTACACCGCTTATTACAAGCCTGCTACAGGCCTTATAATGCTGAGAGAGTACATATTAGGCCCTGAACGTTTTGATTATGCCTTCCGCCAGTACATTAAAAACTGGGCGTTTAAGCACCCGCAACCGTCTGATTTCTTTAATGCTATGGACAACGCCGCCGGAGAAAACCTTAACTGGTTCTGGAGAGGATGGTTTATAGAAAATGCTAATATAGACCTGGGTATCAAGGAAGTAAATACCGTTAAAGGTGGCACTACCATAACCTTTACCAATACCGGCACTATGCCTGCACCTGTGGTATTTAAAGTTACTTTTGAAGATAACACTACAGAAATCAGGACGTTACCGGTAGAAGTATGGCAACGTGCTAACGAGTGGAAGTACCTGCTTAAGAGCGAGAAGGTCGTTATTAAGGTAGAAATTGACCCGGGCAGGTTCTTACCAGATATTACCGCCAGCGACAACATTTGGACTAAAGAATAATCTTATAATTAAAAAAACTCAGGAGGCTGCAAATTAAATTTTGCAGCCTTTTTTAATTACAGTAAAAACTTACTTTTTAACAGGGTTTTAACGCTAATTTTTCACTTTCGGACTTCATTTTCGCTTAATAACTGCAACTTTATTTTTATCGATGTTTATGCATCATTTTCCTATCCGTAATTTCAAAATTCGTTACTCAAAATTTAATATTCTTAAAATCATTTTCCTTAAAATTTTACTGAACTCATGGGTTCAGTAAAATTCAAAAAAGGTATTGTAATTTTGCAGTTCGATATTTGATTTTAAAAATACAATGGCAAATTTTCTTCCCTTAAAATTTTTATCTTTGAGAAAACAATCCTCACATGGCTCTCTTAATGCTTATCTTCTTTAGCATCATTTCGGCAATCGCTGGTGGTCTGCTGTACATACTTGCATGGATACCGATACGCACGTGGCTCAAAAAAAAAGAGCGGCTTTCGCCCACGCAAGATAAAAGGTTTAATATTATATACATCGGGGTGTTTATAGCCATACCGGCATGTATTGGTTATAGGGCCGCTTTTCCGGGTGATGATTTTTTTGCAAGTGAATTTAAAGATGTTACCCTGCGCGACCTGCCTGATTCGGCAAAAATTGTAGATTCAGAAGCTACATATCCTGACTTTCATGGTGACTATCAATCAAAATCAACAATTAAACTTTCTTCTTCTGATTTTAACAGGCTTAAAAATGAACTAATGGCCGATAGCCGTATAAGCAAGCCCGGCGAAAACAAATACCCTGATGAGTTTATATATATTCCTCGGCAAGCTATACATAAAGATGCCGAAATGTATTTTTTTAGGCAGGAACCTGGAGAAAGCGACTGGCATTTAACCATAGAGTTTAGCCGCGATGGTAAAACCGTTTATGTATATGTAGTAGTTACGTAACAATAAAAATATTTCTCACCTACCATCATATTTGTATAGTATTTCCCGTTACATTTACTACAAACCCCCACACTTTTTATGAAACGTTTTTTGCTGCTGCTGTTAGCGTTCCCTACATGTCTTATGGCTCAGGAAGAATATTATAGCATGGATAATGTTATACAGTTTATACTTAAAAACGACCCTGATACCATTGCCGATTTTAACGGTATTGACTGGGCAGAAGAAAATATTATAAAGGAGTTTGAGCTAAAAGGCCCGGTTAAGTTAAGGTATGCCCTGCACCCTGTTAATGATACCGTTATGCAGCTGCTGCAGCCCGATGGTAAAAAGTGGAAAGTGCAGGAAACCATTAACCATTCCGGATGGATGCTTACCCGGATTACCGATGGCATTGTATACCCTTACATACAAGCCATTGATTTTGATAAGGATGGTGATGAAGACCTGATGCTTTGGGTAAACATGAATATGAACGGTAACATGTGGACAATAATATATTTAAACGATCAAAAACAGCAAAAGCTGGTACAGCTTGTAAACACAACTACACCACAGGGAAACGGTATTTGGGACGACCCGAAGTATGACCCTCAAACGGGGCAAATACATACCGAATTATATTCAGGTGTTTACGGCATACAAAACACCGCTACTTATAAACTTGTGGGCACCACTGCCCTGCCTGTTATTAAAAATGAAACTGATTTAACCAATTCAGAAAAAATTACATACACCTCCTACAAAGGTAATGATGGGCAGTGGGTACCGTACGAAATTACAACAGACCTAGCCATTGACAATGAAGACAAAGACGAACCAAACGGCTTTGTGGCCTTAGAAAAAGAACGTTACATAATGTTTGAATTTGAGGATATTTTTACCGAAAGTGGCGACCTTGATTTTAAAAATCAGGAAATTAAGGCTGATTTTATTGTAGAGGGTAAAAAACCGTTATACTATAAAATAGTAATGCAGGACGAAGCTACGGCTTTGCTGATGCAAAGAGTAAATAGCGAATGGATTAAGCAGGAAACTTTTATGTGCGACACTTCGGGCTGGGAGATGCGCGGGGGCTGGCCATTGGTATCATCGTTTAAAATAGAAGATTTTGATAAAGACGATAACCAGGATCTTGTGTATTATGAAATGGGAGGTGGGCATAATACACTTATCTGCACCTTTTTTATAAACAACCCTAAAACCGGCAGGCTTGCAAAACTGTATGATACCGCCGAAGACACTGACTTTTTTGTAAATCCTGAATATGATGCTAAGAGCAAAACCTTAAGTACCTCGGTTTCAGGCGGCATGTATTATTCATCTTCTTCTACCTATAAGATAGAAAACGGTAAGGTCATACCATTCACAAAAACAGAGCTTAAAGATACCGATGACGGCCAAACTACCGAAACAACATACAAAGGCAAAAACGGCCAATGGAAACAGGTAAAGTCAAAAGTTATCAAGTCATAAGGTCGAAAGTCCTAAAGTCATGCTGAGCCTGTCGAAGCATAGCCTGTCAAAGCACCATCCAGTGTAGTTAAATAAAAAGTAAACAATGAAATATATCCTCATGTCCCTCTTTGTACTCCCCTGCTTGCTAAGCGCACAGGATGGCAATTATAAAACACTGGCTTTCCCCATAGGCCATGCTGTGCATGATTCCATAAGGTTTGGCGACCAGCTTGATCTTAAGGCAGAATATCTTGTATC
>JAZKDS010000112.1:0-675 GCA_040387455.1 Bacteroidota bacterium | reverse complement strand
ACCCCTAACCTACCGCCTGGTATTGGTTAATGATACCTTGGCGCACCTCGAAAAATTCAGCACCGAATGGCAGTTCCAGGAAGATTTTCCTATTGACGCAGGATTTATGGAGATAGAAAACGATACTGTTACCACCCGCTATAACATAACCGATTTTGACCATGATGGCGACGAAGACCTGGTGTGCTGGCTCTCAAGCAACATGAACGGCAACCGATGGTCATCAATATATTTAAATGACCAACAGCAACAAAAACTTGTACAATTGTATGACCATGCCTCCGATACATATATTTGGGATGCTCCGGAGTACGATCCTGCTACAGGTATAATAAGCTGTACGCTTGTAGGTAGTGCCTTTGGCTCTTCTGCCGAAACTACTTACCGCCTCAACAGCCTTGAGGCTGAGCCTTTAAAAATGCATGATCAAACCCGTGGCATGCAAACCGTTTTTGATGAAGATTATATAGGTCATGACGGCAAGTGGAAACAAGTGGCAGAATCTGTATACGTAGGTTTATCGTTAGGTGAAATTGGTTCACCCGAAGGCGAAATTACCGCCTACCAGCTTGACCTCCCCGGTGATGGCACAATGAAGCTTTCGCAGTATAAAGACGGTAATGAATCTGCACTAACCTACCAGGAAACCGTAGACATGCCCGATTGGGTAGACTA
>JAZKDS010000111.1:0-8116 GCA_040387455.1 Bacteroidota bacterium | reverse complement strand
AAAGTATGTACAGGTAATGCTGTAGTGAAACCAGGTAAACTCTATGCGGTGAAATGCCATGTATACCGGCTATATGTAGGGCTGCCCGCCCGATGCCGGGGGGTAGGCAGATAGATGCAAACAGTAATGTTAGCGCCAGATAAATGATAAGGGTTCTTATTTATAAGGATACAGAATCCGGCTTACAGGCCTGTTTTATTTTTTAAAGAACTTATATAAAAGGCGTTTCAATAATTTTGAAACGCCTTTTATATTTTGGTTACCTCTACCCTATTACATCGAGCTTGGCAAAACGCAGCAATAATTTTTTAATGCCACCCACTTCAAAATGAATTTCGGCTTTACGGTCAGCCCCTACACCCTCAAGGTTTAGTACTTTGCCTTTACCAAAACGCTCGTGCATTACCATGTTTCCTGTTTGCAGCTTATCAGGCGGCATGGCAGCACTACTACCCGGTGAGGCAGGCCTGCTGTTATCTACCGGCTTAAGGCGGCGAATAGGCATATCGTGCTTAGGCTCGTTACCGGTAATCCAATTGGGTGGCGTGCCGTTAGTAGGCTTTGCCTGGCGCAGTTTAGATTTATCCACATCCCCAAAGATATCGGCATCAATCATCGGCTTGTACTTATAATTGGTTTCTACCGGTGTAAGGTATTCCAGGAATGTATCTGTAATTTCTTCAATAAAACGGCTCGGCTCGCTATCTACCAGCTTGCCCCAACGGTAGCGGCTCTGGGCATACGTAAGGTAAGCCTGGTGCTCGGCACGGGTAAGGGCCACATAAAACAGGCGGCGTTCTTCCTCAAGTTCGCTACGGGTATTCATACTCATAGCGCTCGGAAACAGGTCTTCTTCCATACCCACAATAAACACATGCGGAAACTCAAGACCTTTGGCCAGGTGAATGGTCATCAGTGCCACACGGTCGTCATCGCCCGTATCTTTATCAAGGTCGGTTGCCAGGGCCACATCTTCCATAAATTCGCTTAGCGCGCCTCTTGCCCCATCTACTTCTACCTGTCCTTCAATAAAATCGCGTATACCGTTTAGTAACTCTTCAATATTTTCTATACGGGCAATACCCTCGGGGGTAGCATCTTTTTTTAGCTCCTGTATAAGACCCGTCTTTTTGGTAATATGCTCGGCCAGGAAAAAGGCATCCTGGCTCTCATTAATTACCTGAAAGCTTTTTATCATGGTTACAAAATCAGACAGCTTGTTTCTGGTACCGCTGTTCAGCTTTAGGTCAATGCGGTCTATAACCTCCATTACTTCAAAAACAGATCGCCCGTAGTGGTTTGCTGCTACCGTAAGTTTTTCCAGCGTAGTATCGCCTATACCCCTTGCCGGGAAATTGATAACACGCATAAGCGCCTCTTCATCCTTAGGGTTTATAACCAGCCTTAAATATGCCAGTACATCTTTAATTTCTTTACGTTGGTAAAAAGACAAACCACCATAAATACGGTACGGAATATCGCGCTTGCGCAACGCATCTTCCATAGCGCGGCTCTGTGCATTAGTACGGTATAAAATAGCAAACTGCCCATTGTTGAGCTGGTTTTGCATTTTTTGCTCAAAAATGGTACCGGCTACAAAACGCCCTTCCTCACCATCGGTAAGGCTGCGGTGCACCTTGATGCGTGGGCCTTCATCATTGGCAGTCCATACCACCTTATCAAGCTTAACTTTATTTTTATCTATAATAGAGTTGGCCGCTTCTACAATATTCCTGGTAGAACGGTAGTTTTGCTCCAGGCGGTACATTATTACACCATCATAATCTTTTTGAAAGTTCAGTATGTTGTTAATGTTAGCACCACGGAATGCATAGATACTCTGAGCGTCATCTCCCACTACACAAATATTTTGGAAACGGTCGCTAAGCGCCTTAACAATAAGGTACTGGCTGTGGTTAGTATCCTGGTACTCATCTACCATAATGTATCTAAAGCGGTTTTGGTACTTTGCCAATACTTCCGGAAAACGGTTCAGTAGCTCATTAGTGCGCAGCAGCAGGTCGTCAAAATCCATAGCTCCGGCTTTAAAGCAACGCTCTACATAGGCCTCATAAATTTCTCCCAGTCGTGGCTTTTTGCTCATGGCATCGGCCTCCTGAAGCTCCGGGTTATTAAAATAGGCCTTAACGGTAATAAGGCTGTTTTTATAAGATGATATGCGGCTCAGCACCTGCTTGGGTTTATAAACATCCCTGTCAAGCTGCATTTCTTTTATAATAGACGATATAAGGCGTACACTGTCCTGGCTGTCGTAAATACTAAAATTGCTGGGGAAACCCAGTTTATCGGCCTCAAATCGAAGTATCTTGGCAAATATAGAGTGAAATGTACCCATCCAGAGGTTCTTGGCCTCGCTGCTGCCTACAATATCACTAATACGCTTTTTCATTTCGCGGGCGGCCTTATTGGTAAATGTAAGGGCCAGGATGTTAAACGAGTCTACACCCAGGCTCATAAGGTAGGCAATGCGTATGGTAAGTACACGTGTTTTACCCGACCCGGCACCGGCAATAACAATCATAGGCCCGTCTTTATGCAGGGTTGGTGCCTGCTGGGCTTCATTTAACTGGCTTATATATTTATTGATATCCACTTTCATAACCGCAAAAATAAGGAATTTGGGCGGGATTTTTTGTATCTATATATGTAAGGTTTAAGTAAGGGTTTATGAGTGAAGCTAAAGCGGCCTCATCTTTTTGCGTTAAGCAAAATATGATGACGGGCGTTAAAAAAGATTTGGTGTTTGAGGGCAGTGAGTTCAAATCTTTTAGCCTGGGCGAAATATTTGTAGCTAAAAAAGATGTAGCTTGATTTTTTGTTTCTTTTGTATCAAGACAAAAGAAGATTATAAATATTTCGTTATTTTCGCTTTTTCACAATTATTTATTAAAAACCAACGTTACTACAACTAACTTATAACCTTAACTACCACCTATGGAGCCCGAAAAAATCCTTGAACTCTTTTTTTATACCCTTCCTGCCCTTATAACCGGCGCTGTAGCCTATAGTTTTTTTCAGAATTTTGTTAAGAATGAAGAAGGTCGCCGTCGTTTTGCCATACGCAAAGAGGCACAAAAACACGCTATGCCACTGCGCCTTCAGGCTTATGAAAGGCTGGTACTCTTTTTAGAGCGCATCAGCCCCGCACAGCTGCTTATACGCATTACACCACAATCCAGCAACAAGCACGATTATGAAGAGTATGTAATATCGCAAATTGAGCAGGAGTATGAACACAACCTGACCCAGCAAATTTATATCTCGGCACAAAGCTGGGATATTATTACAACGGCTAAAAATGCTACAATACAAACAATTAGAAAAACAAACATGAGTGCTAATGTAGATAGTGCCAACAAACTGCGCGAGGTTATATTAACCGACTTGTTTGATAAAGCCAGCCCAAGCAGCGTGGCCATTGCCTACCTTAAAAGCGAAGTAGCCGACATGTGGCAGGAGTAATTCAATTACGAATTATCATGCTGAGCCTGTCAAGGCATATTAAATACTTTAACGCCTTGTAACCGGGGCGTTTTTTAATAAATTAAACCACCGGTGAAACATCTTATCTATATACTACTACTCCTGCCCTGCCTCATTTTTGGGCAGGTAGAAAATAGTATGGATTTCTCTCCGGTAGACAGCCTTGCCCATACCTACACTTACAATGGCGACCTTAAACTACTTGTAAGTCAGCTTACAGATGGTTATGATAGTGATATTCTAAAAGCACGCGCCATTTTTGCCTGGATAACCGATAATATTGCCTATGATGTTAAAGCGTACAATAAAAACAAAAAGCCTAAACCTTTTAAATGCAAAAATAAAGCCGACTGCGATACAGAGCTCATAGCCTATGAAGATGGTTATATACAGGGCGTATTGCGCAACAAAAAAGGCGTGTGCCAGGGCTATGCTAACCTGTTTAAACGCATGTGCGATTATGCCGGCCTGCAAACCGATATTATCTCGGGCTATACTAAAAAATCGCCAGGTATGGTGGGCAAAATGGGGCCGCTTAACCACGCGTGGAATGGCATTATCATCGACGGTAAATACTACTACCTTGATGCCACTTGGGCTGCGGGCGGCTGCACCTATAAAAAGAATGGCAAGCTTGATGAGTTTATCAAAGATTTTGATGAATATTACTGGCTTACACCCCAGGATAAATTTCACCGCAACCATTACCCAAAAAGCAAAACACCTTACAGTTCAAAGAGCAATAAAGAAAAATATAAAAACACGCCCTACATCATTGGCTGGATGCTGCCCTGCCTTGATGTAACAGCACCCCAATTGGGCATTATTGAAGCATATGTTGGCGATACCATAACCTTTGAAATGAACTACAGTTGCAGTTTTTATGAAATTGATAAACTTCAGGTAAACACCAACCGAAAGCGCAACCCCAGCATCTGGACGGGAAAAAATAATGATGAAGTAAACCCTGATGCGGTTAAAAAGCAACAATACATCAACTATAAAAAAGTGGGCGATACCTACACTTTTAGCTATGTTGTAGACGATAAAAATATTAGGTATATTGAGGTGCTGTTAAACCACCAGGTGCGTGCACTCAAATTCAATATAAAAACTAAAGGGCCGATACTTTTTTTTGGCAAAAAAATACACAAAAGATATAACTAACCATGAAACAAATACTTGCTTTACTACTTTTCTTTACCACTACCCTACTTAGCGCACAAATAGATAGCGTAAAAGACCTGTTAAATATGGCTACCGAAAAAGAAAAAGCTAATGATTATGATGGTGCCTTACCGTTTTATGAAATGGCCTTGCGCCTTGCGCCTAAAAATGCCGAAATTTATTGCGACAGGGCCACCGCCTATCAAACCAGGAAAATGTACCGCGAGGCCAAAAATGATTTTGACCGCGCCATTCTGCTCGACTCAAAAAACCCTAAATATTACAACCGCCGCGCCATATTGTTCAACATGCTCAACTATTCCGAATATGCTATACGCGATACCGATAAGGCTTTAGAATATGCCGGCGATAATCTTGACGAAAAAAGCTTTGCTTATTATGAACGTGCCGAAGCAAAAATGCACAACGGCAGGCTTGAAAGCGCACTTGAAGATTATAACAGTGCCTTGGCAAACAGCCCTATAAAGGCTACCGAGATGGGCGCATTGTTAAGTTCTGCCTCAGTTCTGGGCGATCTGGGCCGTAACAAAGAAGCTATTACAAGGCTGGAAACACTGGTTAAAAAACACCCCGATTTTACTGCCGGTTACAACAATCTGGGCTTTCAGTATATTCAGGATGCACAGTACAAAAAAGCGGTACAAACCTTTGATGCGCTTATAAAAGTAATTAATGCGCGCGGAAAAGAAACCTATGAAATTGAAGGTGCCATAATTGAAGCCGGTGGTGCCGAAAACGCTGCCCCGCTAAACAACCGCGGGTTTGCTAAATTTAAACTGGGTGATAAAAAAGGAGCCCTTAAAGATATTAATGAATCGCTTAAAATAGACCCAGCTAACCCATACGCTTTCAAAAACCGTGCACTGGTTTACCTTGCCAATAAAAAGAATAAAGATGCCTGTGCAGACCTGCAAAAAGCACTCGATCTGGGCTACACAAAAGCTTACGGTAACGAGGTGCAGGAGCTTATAGAAGAGCATTGTAAGGAGTAAAAGCTAATCTTCTTCGATCATGGCAACCTTCCATACATTATCAGTTACGGTAAGGAAAAATTTATTGACAAAAAGTACCATCTTTATAAAAAATCTCCTCAATAACGGTGTATAAGTTTGCGCTTACATGGTAAATTTCAGAATAATCGCGCCCGGCACCTGTAAAGTCAGGAAAGCCATTGTTTAATATATTTTCTGTAAGAGAAGCCTTTAGCAATTCAGCCGTTTCAAAAACCTGCCTTTCATCATTAGCATCAAATGTATCATTACGGGCGAGTATTAATTTAGCTTCGGCAATAAAATCTTTTGAAGCTATTACAGCTTCCAAATCCTTATTATTATAGGCATTCTCTAACGATACTATTGCTTCAACCGGCGTTTTGTAACTATACATAGGCTTATCTAAATTTACCAAATTATCTGTTACCTAGTCTGCTATCAGGACATAACCAGAACGTAGTGAACAGGCAACGCAATTTCACAAATTTACACGAATTGACAGTCTCCTAAAGCAACCAATTCGTGTTAATCAATGAAATGAGTGTCTAAACATATTAAAAAATCCGCGTCAATCCGCTAAATCCGTGTCATCCGCGTTCCTTTTTTCAAAACTTTGCGCAATAAATTTCCTTAAAAAACTTTCCTTTTTTATAAAATAATTAATATAAAAATCGTTAAATAGAGGTAACTTGCACGATAAATTAAGAACGAAAATTCCCTCATAAACATGAATGAGATAAATATACTTTGGGTTGACGATGAAATAGACATGCTGAAGCCCCACATAATCTTCCTTGAAAAAAAGAACTACAAGGTTACTACCGCTAACAACGGTATGGATGCCCTTGAAATATTTGATAAACAAAACTTTGACATTGTTTTTCTTGACGAAAACATGCCCGGCATCAGCGGCCTTGAAGTGCTTGCCGAAATAAAAGAAAAAAAATCATCGATACCCGTAATCATGATCACTAAAAGTGAAGAAGAACTGATTATGGAAGAGGCTATTGGCTCTAAAATTGCCGATTACCTTATCAAGCCCGTAAACCCTAACCAAATATTGCTTTCTCTTAAAAAGAACCTTGACAACTCGCGCCTGGTATCAAGCAAAACCACGCTGGATTATCAAAAAGAGTTCCGCAAGATATCTATGGATATGGGCATGGTGCGCACCTATGAAGACTGGGTAGACATGTATAAAAGGCTTATCTTTTGGGAAATGGAGCTTGAAAATATTGAAGACCAGAGCATGGTAGAAATATTAGAAAGCCAAAAGCTGGAAGCAAATTCACAGTTTGGTAAATTTATAGAGCGCAATTATGAAGACTGGTTTGACCCTAAAGCCGAAAAGCCGGTGTTGAGCCATAACCTGTTCCGCGAGCTGGTATCGCCGGAAATTAAAAAGAAACAGCCCATACTTTTTGTAGTAATAGACAACCTGCGCTATGACCAGTGGAAAGCATTTGAAGGCGTTATAAACAACCATTATAAGCTTGAAAAAGAATTAGCCTACTTCTCTATACTGCCTACGGCTACACAATATGCCCGTAATGCTATTTTTAGCGGGCTTACGCCACTCGAAATGGAAAAAAAATATCCGCAATATTGGAAAAATGATGTTGATGAGGGTGGAAAAAATATGTTTGAGGGCGAGTTTTTAACCGAACAGCTTAAACGCCTTGGCATGAGCAGCCTTAAGCAGGAATACTTTAAGATAACTAATTTTACCGCCGGTAAAAAACTGGTAGATAACTTTAAGAGCCTTAAAGGTAACGACCTGATTACGGTAGTTTACAACTTTGTAGACATGCTTAGTCACGCTAAAACAGAGATGGATGTAGTTAAAGAACTTGCCAGTAATGATAAGGCTTACAGGTCGCTTACGCTAAGCTGGTTCCGCAATTCTCCGCTTTTAGAAATTATACAGCAGGCACAGCAAATGGGCTTTAAGCTTATAATCACTACAGACCACGGTACCATAAATGTTAAGAATCCAAGCAAGGTTATTGGCGACCGTAATACCAGCCTTAACCTGCGTTATAAAACCGGCCGTAGCCTTACTTATGAAGACCGCGACGTATATCATGTAAAAGAGCCTAAAGCCATACAGCTGCCTACTATAAACATGAGCAGTTCTTACATTTTTGCCAAGAACGACTTGTTCCTGGCCTATGTAAACAACTACAATCATTATGTAAGTTACTACCGCAATACCTATCAGCATGGCGGCATATCGCTTGAAGAAATGATTATTCCGTTCCTTGTGTTCAACCCTAAATAGTTTTTTGGATCATTCGATAGCTGAATGGTTCGATAATTAGACCCCATGTTTGAGATTTGGGATTTGTTTTTTGGAATTTAAAATACAAAGCATATAAATGGAGATTACTTTTTCCCTGGCGGAAATAGACCATGCAGCACGGCAGGTGCTT
>JAZKDS010000110.1:0-12196 GCA_040387455.1 Bacteroidota bacterium | reverse complement strand
AGGCTTGTGGGTTTTATGTCCGTAATAATATCCATAAAGCTATTTGAATTTTAGTAAGGATCCTTAAATAATCATTTTACCTAACCATTTATAAAATAAATTTTAACCCCTTTATTACTATGAAAACAAAACTACTTAGTTTAGGAATTTTAACCCTGCTTTCGGCCGCTATGCACGGGCAGATGATTAATAATTTTGAACCCGGATCGCCTACGGTAACGGCTACTTATGGTGCAGAATTTTCAGCAATTGCAAATCCGCTTACAACGGGTAATACTACTGCCACTGTGGGGCAAATAAAAAGGACAGGCACTAACTGGTATGAGCTTATACGCTTTAATGCTGTTCTTACAGTACCGGCCAATACCACAAAATATGTACACATGCTGGTAAGGTATACATCTGCCACGGTACCTAACCTGTCTATACGTTTAGATGCAGTGGGCGGTAATGACGGCGGTAACAGTATAAATCCGTTAAACCCTTATAATGCACCAGGCACCTGGAAAGACCTGGTATTTAAAGTAGAAGGCGGCGAAAGTGGTATTACCACTACCGAACTGATATTTATTCCGGATGCATCGGTAAACGTTTTAAACAACACCGACTCTTTTGCCCAGATAGACGAAATACTGCTTAACGACTCTGAAACTCCTATAGGTTATGAGCCTGAGGATATGATGCTTAACGATTTTGAAACAGGATCGCCAACGGTTACCGCCAGTTATGGTGCTGAGTTTAACATTGTAGCTAATCCGCTAACTACCGGTAATGCAACCGCTAATGTGGGACAGATTAAAAGGACTACAGGCAACTGGTATGAGTTGGTAAGATATACTACATACTTTAATATACCTGCAAATACTACAAGATACATACATGTACTTGCACGATATACATCTGCCATTGTGCCTAACATGTCTATACGTATTGATGCTAACTCGGGCAACGATGGTACTACTGATATTCACCCATCTGTAGATTATACAAATGTAGGCGGCTGGCAGGATATGGTATTTGCTATACCGGGCGGCGAAAACGGCATTAGCGTTACGCAAATAGTGTTTTTGGCAGACAGCTCATTTGATGTGCTTAACAGTACCGACTCATTTGCTTATATAGACGAAATGATGATTAATGATGAAGAAGATCCTGCGCCTACTGCTTCAACAGCTGTTTTTGCGAACAATAACAGCATTGTTGCATATCCTAACCCTTCTCAAAATGTATGGAATTTTGCATCTTCAGTAAACAACATTACATCAATACAAATTACAGATATGTTGGGTAAAACTGTTATTAGCCAAAACCTTGAAATGCAAAATGCAACGGTAGATGCATCGGGCTTATCAAAAGGTATTTACTTTGCAAAAGTAAGCACCGGCAATGCCACGCAAATCATTAAAATTATTAAAGAATAATAGTAGAGTGTAAATAAATGGGGCCGGTTTTAGTTTTTATCCGGCTCCGGACAAGTGAGTAAAAGGTGAACGAGAGTTCACCTTTTTGCTTTTATAAAATGAAAAAGATGCCCTGAGGCATCTTTTAATATTTCAAGTATTTGGTTTTAAATGATATTAAACATCATCAAAATCAACATAAATTTCAGCCGATGTGGGGTGAGCCTGGCAGGTAAGTATAAGGCCTTCGGCAATTTCGCCATCGGTTAGTATGGCATTTTTTCTCATCTCTGCAGTACCACCACTTATGCGGGCCATGCAGCTGCTGCAAATACCGCCCTGGCAAGAGTAAGGCGCATCTACACCCTGTTTAAGGGCTGCATCAAGAAGCGTCATTTCTTTAGGCATTACAAACGTGGTTTCTTCATCGTCTACCAGTACAGTAACTTTAGTTTGGCCTTCTAGGCTTGCCTCAATTTTTTTCTCGGCAATAGGGGTGCTAAACAGCTCAAACTTAATGTTCTTTTCAGGCACATTACTTTCCCTAAGTACGTCGTTAACCAGGAGTATCATCTCCTCAGGGCCGCACAGGTAAAATTTGGTAAACTCTTTTTCTTTATGCTTGTTCTTTAGTACAAAGTTTACGGTAGAGCGCTCAATACGTCCGAAAATAGAGTTTTCCTCGCGTGCTTTGCTGTATACAAAGTGTACAAAAAAGCGGCCTAAGTACTGCTCCTGCATTTCGTGCAGCAGGTCATGAAAAATAGTTTCCTCAGGGGTTTTGTTGCCATATACCAGTACAAAGCTACTTGCGGGCTCATTTATTAATACCGAATGTATGATAGATAATACCGGCGTAATACCGCTACCGGCAGCAAAAGCCGCATAGTTGCGCTGTCTGTCGGGCTTAGGCTCAAAGGTAAAATTACCTTCGGGCGTGCCTACATCCATAGTATCGCCTACGGCAAGCTTTTCATTGGCAAAAACAGAAAAACCACCGTTTTTAACGGCCTTTATGGCTACGCGAAGTTCGCCGCTGCCCGGTGCCGAGCATATAGAGTATGCCTTGCGTATCTCTTCGCCCTCAAACTGGGTTTTAATGTTTATATACTGGCCTGCTGTAAAGTTATATTGATCGCGCAGGCTGTCTGGCACTGCAAAAGCTATAGAAACCGCATGGGGGGTTTCTTTTTTAATATCCTTTATTTTAAGTGGATAGAATGTTGACATTGCTACAAATTTCCTGCAAAAATACGCATTCCGTTGCGGTAAATGAAATATGCTAACATTAAAATAAGACATCAATGTATAGCAATGCCTGCAAGTAAGGATAATTTTAAGTTTAATAATGTAACTTTCCGGTGCAAAATGCTACATATAAGCTAATAAAACCAACCATTATGCTGTTACATTTCCTTCGCCTGGAGTGGAAGTCATTTTTTAGGGCTTCATCTTTTACAGGCAACATGGTACTCAAAATTTTTATGATACTGGCTGCCGTTTACTTTATAGGCATCTTTTTAGTTATGGGCTTTTTAGCCTATGACATTATGCTTGATTTTACCAGAGACCCGCTGGTACTGGTGTGTAAACTCAGCATTTATTACCTGCTGGGCGACCTGATAATACGCCAGCTTATGCAAAAAATACCAATTATAAACATAAGGCCGCTGCTTACCCTGCCCATAAAGCGCAGCACGGTGGTAAACTTTGCATTGGGCAAAACATTTGTATCATTCTTTAATATTATACACGCCTTCTTTTTTATCCCTTTCAGCATAGTGCTAATAAAGCACGGCTATGGCGGGCTAAATGTTTTGCTGTGGCTGCTTAGCATGTGGCTGCTTGTTTACTGCAACAACCTGCTTAATATACTGCTAACCAATAAAGACAGCCTTTTTATAGTATTCCTTATTATACTGGCGGGTTTAGGCGGACTACAATACTACAGCGTGTTTGATATTACGCTACTTACAGGTCCGTTTTTTCATATGATGTATACCACAAGCTACATGTTCGTAGTTCCGCTGGTGGTGTTTGCACTGCTGTATGTGGTTACGCACCGCTATTTTCTTAATGCCATGTATCTTGATACCGGCCTTAAAGGCAAGCATGAAGAAGCCCGTACCCAAAACTTTACATGGCTTAACCGCTTTGGCCTTATGGGTACCTTTCTTAAAAATGACCTTAAGCTGCTTACCCGTAACAAGCGCTCTAAAAGCGTATTGATAATGAGCTTTATGTTCCTGTTTTACGGCTTGCTGTTTATGACGGGCGGTATAGATATCTATGATAACCCGTACATGAAAATGTTTGGGTCTATATTTGTAACGGGCGGTTTTATGTTTACCTTCGGGCAGTTTGTACCCAGCTGGGATAGTGCCTATTACCCGTTAATGATGAGCCAGAATATAAAATATCGCGACTATATTGCCTCTAAATGGTGGCTGGTGGTAGTGGGTGTATCCATTAGTGCAATATTGGCATCTTTTTACCTGTACTTTGGGGTAGAAACCTACCTTATAGTACTTGCCGGTGCAGTATATAACATTGGTATGAACTCGCATTTGGTGCTGTTGGGTGGTGCATTTGTAAAAACCCCTATAGACCTTACCAGCGGTAAGCAGGCCTTTGGCGATAAAAAAGCATTTAACATACAGGGCCTTTTATTAACACTGCCTAAGCTGGTGCTACCTATGGTGCTGTTTGTGTGTGGCAACCTTATAGGCCCGCAGTACGGATATATTTTTGTGGCCATTGCCGGCTTACTGGGTTTTGCTTTCCGCAATTATATGTTTACTGTAATAGAAAAGCTGTACAAAACACAGAAATATAGTACCATAGCAGCTTACAAACAAAAAAATTAAATCATCCAATCAATAGTATAATCATGATACAAATAAATAACCTTCGCAAAACATATAACGGCACAACCGTACTTAACATAGGCCACCTGCAAATTAAGCAGGGCGAAAGCTTTGGCCTGGTGGGCAACAACGGCGCCGGAAAAACCACATTGTTCAGCCTGCTGCTGGATCTTATTGAGCCCAGCAATGGCGAGGTAAAACTTAAAAACATACAGGTTAATAAAAGTGAGGGCTGGAAGCCTTTTACCGCTGCGTTTCTTGACGAAAGCTTTTTGATAGGCTACCTTACACCCGAAGAGTATTTTTACTTTATAGGAGAGCTGCGCGGCCAGAACAAAGCCACTATAGATGCGCTGATGGTTAAGCACACCGATTTTTTTAACGATGAAATATTGGGCAAAAAGAAATACCTGCGCGACTTAAGTAAAGGCAACCAGAAAAAGGTAGGCATTATTGCCACACTTATAGGCAACCCCGAACTTATAATATTAGACGAGCCGTTTGCTAACCTTGACCCAACCACACAGTTCAGGCTTAAGAAAATTATACGTGAGCTGGCTGACGATAAAAACGTAACCGTACTGGTATCAAGCCATGACCTGGCCCACACCATAGAAGTAAGCGACCGTATAGTAGCCATGCACAAAGGCGAGGTGGTTAAAGACCTGCATACATCGGCTGAAACACTTAAAGAACTTGAGGAGTTTTTTGCAGTGTAAGCTTTACTATAAATACACATAGATTTATTAAGGGCACAAGGCTCTTGCTGTGGTTAATGAACCGTGGCAAGGGCCTTGTGTTTTTTGTTATATTTTAAATTTCGGCTTCAATAAGAATAGATTTGGCTACACCTGCTTTTTTATATCAGTGCAACTTTGTCTTATCAAAAAAACACATATTATGAAAATTGTAGTAACAGGCGCGCTGGGCAACATCAGCAAACCATTGACCGAAATCTTAGTGCAACAGAGCCATGATGTAACCGTTATAAGCTCCAGCCCGGAGAGGCAGCCCGAAATTGAAGCACTGGGTGCCACCGCAGCCATAGGTGAGCTGGAAGATCTTGACTTTTTAACCGCAACCTTTACAGGTGCCGATGCCGTGTACTGCATGGTGCCTCCCAATAATTATTTTGACCATAGCCTTGACCTAATGGCGTTTTACCACACCATGGCCACCAACTATACGCAGGCTATTGAACGCAGTGGCGTAAAGCGTGTGGTGCATCTTAGCAGCATAGGCGCACACCTGGCCCAGGGCAACGGCATCATAGCCGGGCATTATCGCATTGAGCAAACGCTAAGGGCCGTGCCGGGCATAGCGCTAACCCATATGCGCCCCACTTATTTTTATTACAACCTGTTCCCGTTTGCCAATATGATTAAGCACACCGGGAGCATGGCATCTAATTATGTTAACGATGATAATGTGGTGCTGGTGTCGCCAAAAGATATAGCCGCGGCCATTGCCGATGAAATTGTTACGCCGGGCGAACCCCTTAAAGTGCGCTACGTAGCAAGCGATGAGCGCACTTGTGCTGAGATTGCCGCCGTATTAGGTCAAGCCGTTGGCAAGCCGGATTTAAAATGGGAACGTATCAGCAGCGAAGCCATGATTGCAGGTTTGGAGGTTGTGGGTATGAACCCAAAAATAGCGGCAGAGTTGGTAGAAATGTATGATGCCATGCAGGCGGGCCTACTCGCCGAAGATTATTACCGCAACAAACCAGCCGTTATGGGTACTGTAAAACTGGAAGATTTTGCGCAGGATTTTGCCGCCGTGTATAACCAAAAATAAGTAACTTAGGGTATGGCAAATACACAGCCCCACAGGGTACGGTCTATAACCGAATACCATCAGCTGCGCGGGCTTCCGGGCCCGGAACACCCGCTCATTAGCGTACTAAATTTTGACGACCTGGAGCAGCTGGAAGGCAGCCCCACAAGCCTGGTGCTCGATTATTACTCCATTGCGCTAAAGCGGAATTTCGGTCCGGGGCTTAAGTACCACTACGGTCAGCAAAGCTATGATTTTGATGAGGGGACCATGTTTTTTATAGCACCGGGGCAGGTATTCTCGGTAGAAGCCGCCGCAGGCTACAAGCTGAGCGGGTGGATGCTGCTTATACACCCCGATTTTTTATGGAATACATCTTTAGCTAAAACCATAAAACAATATGAGTACTTTAATTATGCGGTGCACGAAGCGCTGTTCCTTTCAGAAAAGGAAGAGGCCACCATTACCGGTATGATGCAAACCATACAGCAGGAGTACCGCGCTAATATCGACAAGTTTACCCAAAGCCTTATCATTGCCCAGATTGAGGTGCTCTTAACGTATGCCGACCGGTTTTACCACCGCCAATTCATTACTCGCAACAAAGCAAATCATGAAATACTAACCCGCCTGGAGGATTTGCTTGACAGTTATTTTGCAAGCGATGCCCTGCCGGAAACAGGCCTGCCCACAGTGCAGCAGGTGGCCGATAGCCTTAATGTATCGCCTAATTATTTAAGCGGTATGCTCAAGGCATTAACCGGGCAAAGTACCCAGCAGCACATACACAATAAGCTTATAGATAAAGCCAAGGGGCAGCTTAGCACTACCGTCCTTTCGGTTAGCGAAATTGCTTTTGCACTGGGTTTTGAACATTCTCAAAGCTTTAGTAAGCTGTTTAAAAGTAAAACAGGTGTATCGCCGGTAGCATTCAGGCAATCGTTTAATTAGTATTTAGATTGTTAGATAGTTGGATTTTTCGACGATATGTATAGTAAATGGAACATGGACGACACCGATGCTACGCAGATACGGGTTTACACGGTTTTTTACGCTACGTCGTTACGAGTAGGCACGACTAAGTAATCTCATAAGGTACTAACATTTGAGTAATTTATTCTGCGGTACAGTCGAAAAATCCAATTATCCAAAAATCAAATAATCTACTTCTTCCTCCTGATCTCACTCAAATACTCTGGTGTAAAACCAAGAAAAGAGGCTAACAGGTATTGGGGTATGCGCTGCACAAAGGCAGGGTATAGGTCAGCAAACATATGATATAGCTCTTCGCGGCTCATGCCATATAAATATTTTATACGCTGCTGTGATGCCCCATAGCCTTTTTGGTACATCAGCCTGAAGTATTTTTCGAGGTACGGAAATTTTTCCAGTAGTGCTTCATGCGCTTCAAAGCTAAGGGCAAGCGCTTCGGTTTTTTCTACTGCCTGAATGTAAAACACTGCTGGTTTATGGCTGCCAAAGGCTAAAAAATCACTCATCCACCAATCTTCGAGTGCAAACTGCGTGGTTTGCTCGCCGCCTTTTTCGTTCATAAAAAACATGCGCAGGCAGCCCTTAATTACAAAATAAGTGGTTTTGCTGTACTGGCCTTCTTCCAGCAAATTTTGTTTTTTTGCCACGTTTACGGTGTCAAAAAAACACAGGATGGTTGCCGCATCTTCAGCCGGAACGGTAACATACTGGCAAATGTGTTTTATAAGCGGGTGTGGCATGGTGTTGTTGTTTATTGCAGATTGTACTTTAGCCCGTTTGCAAATATCTGGTGTAATAAATACTATTGCAATATAAGTATCTATACAAAAGAAACTAAAAAATGCATACGCATTAAGGCTTATATTGCCTATTTAGTAATTTTTATGCTATCTAATTGTATTCCAGATAATTTGAGTACCTTTAATAGATATTATACTGCAAAATAACCACCCACAAATAGTAGTAACCATGAAAAAAATTATCCTTATATGCACCTTTGTGGTAGCATCTGCATCCCTGCACGCACAGGCCCCTCAAATAGATTGGAAAAGAACGTATGGCGGCAGCGGCCATGATGGGCTTGCCGCTATAGAAACCCTACCCGGGGGTGGCTTTATTGTAGCCGGATATACAGATTCTGCCGATGGCGATATACTACAGGTGCCCACAGGCATGCAGGATTTATGGTTGCTCAAAACCGATGATGACGGCGACATACTATGGCAAAAAACCATTGGCGGGCCCAACTCTGAAATGCCTAATGATATTGCTGCCACCCCAGATGGCGGCTTTATTATAGCCGGGCAGCATAGCAATACAAACAGTTCTGGCGGTTATGATTTTCTTATTGTAAAAACTGATAGCGAAGGTAACGTAGCGTGGCAAAAAATATTGGGCGGTACCGGCTATGAAACGGCGCATGGCATTCACCCCACGCCAGACGGTGGTTATATTGTGGCCGGCGAAAGCAACTCTGATGACGGTGATGCCATACCGGGTAAGGGCATGATGGACTTTTGGGTGCTAAAGCTAAGCAGTGACGGTACTATAGAGTGGCAAAAAAAACTGGGGGGTACCCTTAACGATGCCTGCTGGAGCATACAGCCCACTGCAGATGGAGGCTATGCCCTGGCAGGGGTAACCGAATCTAATGACATTGATGTAACAGGTAACCATGGCATGAACGATTATTGGCTGGTAAAACTAAATGCAAACGGAAATATGCTTTGGCAAAAAACGTATGGAGGCACCAGTATAGATTATGGTATTGTTATGGCTATAACGCCCGATGGCGGCTACCTGCTCTCCGGATTTGCTTTTTCTAACGATGCAGATGTAACAGGAAACCATGGCGCAGGCGATATGTGGGTAATAAAAACCAATAGTACCGGCACAATAGAATGGCAAAAATGCTTTGGTGGTACAAATAACGAAGTAGCTTATGATGTAGTGGTAGCCCAGGATGGCGGCTACCTGCTGGGTGGCTATGGCATGTCTGCCGATGGCGACCTTACACTTAACCAGGGCAATACTGATTACTGGGTTGTAAAGCTAAGCAGCACCGGCAGCCTGGAGTGGCAAAAAAGCATGGGCGGTACAGGCCTTGATTATGTAAAAGGGTTGCGCGAAACTGCCGACGGTGGCGTAGTTGTAGCCGGTAACAGTATTTCTGCCGATGGCGATGTAGGGTCTAACCTGGGTAATGAAGACTTTTGGGTGGTAAAATTGGGTGAGGAGACTTCAGGTTTTGATACGCCCGTAAAGCAGGTTTCGGTTTATCCTAACCCGGTTAATAACATGCTGTATTTTTCTCAGCCTGTAGCTGCTGTAAGCCTTTATAGCGTTGATGGCAAAGAGATATCAACCCATAATAATGTTGAGAGTATTGCAATAAACCATTTGGCTTCCGGGCTTTATATTGCTAAAATGCAAACCGATAATACAACACAAAAACTAACTTTTGTAAAACAGTAAACAGGCCTGTTTATCGATACTATCGCTGAATTTATTTTTTATTATATATTTGCGCGAAATAACTGAAATTATGATGTTTAGAGAAGCACTGCCACAGGATATACCTCAAATACAGGTGGTAAGGAATGCCGTAAAAGAAAATATGCTTAGTAACCCGGCACTTGTTAGCGATGCCGATTGCCTGGAGTTTATTACGCAGCGCGGCAAGGGCTGGGTTTGCGTAGTAGATGATACGGTTGTGGGCTTTGCCATTGCCGATTTAAAAGAAGACAACATCTGGGCATTATTTATTGACCCTGATTTTGAAGGTAAAGGCATAGGCAGCACCCTGCAACGCATGATGTTAAACTGGTATTTTTTGCAGGGCAAAAACCAGGTATGGTTAGGCACTGCACCGGGCACACGAGCCGAGCAGTTTTACCATAAATCGGGGTGGGTTTTAAACGGTACAAACGGTAGTAAAGAGGTGCGTTTTGAAATGACGGCTGATATGTGGATGGCATTACAATAAGCGACTGCCCAGTTAAATATACGTTAACCCTTGTTAAAATGCGGTGTTACAATACTTTGATGTGCTAAATTTGGTGTAAACCAAAGTAACCCAAAATGAAAAAACTGATGTTGTTTGCTGCCTGCGCCCTTGTGCTGGCCTCGTGCAAAAAAGACCCTTCTGAAACTACTACAGATAATGATACCGTTATTAACGACAGTATAACAAACCATGCGCCTGCCGCTAAGCCTGCTGTAGCTTTTGATGCAAAAGCCATTCCGTTAGGCAATGCCGATATAGGTAAATTTCCGTATTTTGTTGCAGCCGATAATACCGAATATATTAACGGTGGAGGCGAGCTTAAAGGTATAGACCAGGTGCTTGTGCCTTTAAATAATGTTATGGTGCCGGTACAGGGCCCTGCTTTCAGGGCTATAGTACATTCTAAAAAAGAAGATGCCTGGAGCCAGGAAATGGTTAAAAAAAGCTATGCCGACCGTATTATTGCTGCCGGTGGTGTTAAGCTGTCTGACAGTCGCGTGCCCCAGCCCGAAATAGACCGCGTTAAAGACCAGGTGGGCAGTACTATGGATTACTGGAACGAGCCTGTGCAGGTATATGCCCTTAAAAAGGCCGACGGCACTATTGTGTTTGTACAGTTGTGTACCAACTCTGCCGGAGGTGGCATTGTGGTTACCGAAACCAAAGAGTTTAAGTAAACGTTCCTAATAAAAAGTTAAAAGCCTGTACAGCAATGTGCAGGCTTTTTTTATTCCTAATTGTTTCCTATTTGTGAGGGTAGGTTTGGTATTAAATATTATCAGACTATGAAAAAGCTACTTACCCTTTTTATGCTATTAGCAGGCCTTACTGCCCTTGCCCAGCCCAATACAGATAACCCGGCAAAGCCGCTTAAACTGCATCATGCCGAACCTCTGTATGTTGACCTTATACGCGACCTGGGTGCATGCAAAGGCGAACATGAGCTGAACCTGGGTTTTGGTATGAACGATGAAAAAGAGTATGTAAGTTACTCCGGGTTTGCCGAATATGAGTTTGCTATAGCCAACCGCCTTGGTCTTGAGGTTGAGGTGCCTTTTGAGGTATTCTCGGCATTGCCGGGCAGTCAGGGCACTGTTTTACCTTCCAATAAGGTAGAAGGCATAAAGCTGGCCACGCAGTATACTTTTTGGGTTTCAGAAAAATACCAGACCTCTATGGCTGTGGGTTACATACAAGAAATGGAACTTTCTGATTTTGATGCCCTTGCCCACGACGGGCGCGTGTTTAGCGGCACATTATATAACCCTATTTTTATTGCTGCCAAAAGGCTTACGCCAAACATACACACATTGCTGTATACCGGCCCGGCCATTGAGCAGGATTTTGCCACGGGCCATACCACTACACAAATGGAAGTAAACGCTAACCTGCATTATGTGTTTAACAACGGCAATTTTGCCGGGCTTGAAACCAATATGGAGTTTAGTGCCGGTAAGCCGGAGTTTGTATTTAGGCCCCAGTTTAAGGTGGCCTTTAGTAAAAGTGTGAGCCTTGGTGTTTTGGCAGGTATACCGGCAAGCAGGCATTACAGCCACGGCATAAGCGCTATGACGCGTATGATATGGGTACCCTGATTCGATTATTCGATTGTTCGACTTTTGGATTATCCGATATTTATTATTTTTTATTGATCAGTTCCAGAGCTTTTTCCAGCACTTCGTCACGGCCCTCGGTAACGCCTTTGATGGTAGGCTTTATCTCTACATCAGGCACTATGCCTATGCGCTGTGTTTCGCCGCCGTCAGGATAATATACCCCAAGGCCGCTTATAAATGTGTACAAATTTCCGGGCAGGTAAAAGGGGCTTACGTTGCCGTCTGCCCCCGATGTGGTAGAGCCCACAATAGTAGCGCCCGCCGCCCTAAAGGCCATGGCCGTATACTCTGCATTGCTTTGCGTAACTTCATTTATCAGCACCACTACCTTACCTTTGTATTTACCCTTTCCATCCAGCTTCATGTAGTCAATCATGCTAAATTCACCAGGGGTTACAATGCTGGGCAGGCCCCATTTTACAAACTCGGTCTTGCCTTTGGCAATCATCTGGCCTACAGAAAACACTATAAAATCGTTTGGGTAGCAGCGCAGGTCTATAACCAGGGCATCGGTATTTTTTATGTCTTTAAAAAATG
>JAZKDS010000109.1:0-8432 GCA_040387455.1 Bacteroidota bacterium | reverse complement strand
AGGCTTTCGCTACGTGCTTTTAAAGAAACGGACCTGGCTAATATTCATACTTTACTAATCAATCCCGGGAGTAGTATTTACAATCCGGGAATGGCGCCATATGATGAGGCAGCTACTAAAATAGTACTTTTTAGCTGGATAAATGAGTCTACGGTACAACCTCGTAACCGGTTTACCTTTTATATTGAAGGTAGTGACAACCAATTTATTGGTATTATAAGTATTGGTGTTATTAAACCTGAATATAAAAACGCAGAAATTTGGTACAAAATTAGTCCTGAATTTTGGAGTAAAGGTTATGCTACTGAAGCTGTTAAAGCGATTATTAAATTTGGTTTTGAAACCTTACTTTTACATCGTATTGAAGCCGGATGCGCGGTAGGCAATGTAGCATCATATAAAGTACTTGAAAAAGCAGGTATGTTGCGAGAGGCACATACACGTAAATTACTTCCTCTAAAAAGTGGCTGGAGCGATAATTATGGATATGCTATTCTCGAAGAAGATTTTATAAAGACGCAAACATCAATAGCCAATGACTAAGAACCTTAGTTGCTAAGTCCCTCAGAACCTAAAAAATGAATATCAAACTACTCGCCATAGGCAAAACCGATAATAAAGATCTGCAATCGCTTATAGACGAATACGTTAAGCGGTTGTCTTTTTATATAAAATTTGACCTGGAAATTATTCCGGATATCAAAAACGTAAAAAACCTGAGCGAAGCCCAGCAAAAAGAAAAGGAGGGCGAACTTATACTCAGTAAGCTAACCGCAACAGACCAGCTTATTTTGCTGGATGAAAACGGTAAATCTTTCAGTAGTGTAAGTTTTAGCGATGAACTGCAAAAGAAAATGAACTCGGGTGTAAAAACGCTCGTTTTTGTAATAGGTGGGCCTTATGGCTTTAGCGAGCAGGTATATGCCAAGGCACAGGGCAAAATTTCACTTTCAGATATGACGTTTAGCCACCAGATGGTGCGCCTGTTTTTTATAGAGCAGCTGTACCGGGCCTTTACCATATTAAGAAATGAGCCTTATCATCATCAATAGAAAAAGTGGCTGAGGTACTAAGCTACTGAGTAGCTTAGCTTTTTTAGCTTCCAGGACTTTTGAATGGCTAAGTGGCTCAGCAGCTCTTTTGTAATTTGATATTTGTTTTTTGGAATTTTAGCGTGAAAGCCACTTATACAGCTTCTCCGCATTCTCTTTAGTAAATAATCCCGTACCTGTAGCCATTGTAGCTGCCGATCCGCAGGCCACACCCATGCGGGCCATCTCCAGGTTGGTGCCGCCTTTAGCCATTATAGACACCATACCCGCCACCATACTATCGCCTGCACCTACGGTGCTGCGTTTTTTAACCGATGGTGCCGGCACCATTATGGTTTCGTCTTTACTAACCAGATAAGCGCCCTGCGGGCCAAGAGATACCACAACAATTTCAGCCTTACCTTCATCAATAAGCTGTTTTGCAGCCTCGTCTGCACTATCATTATCCAGTTCTTCCATATTAGTAAGTATGCCCAGTTCGCCCAGGTTGGGCTTTAGCAGGTATACACCTTCTTTAAGTACTTCGGTAAGGGCATCGCCACTGGTATCGGCAATAACTTTAGCACCTTTGGCTTTAAGGTTTTTTACAAGCGTGCGCATATATCCGGCATCAATACCCGGGGGCAGGCTGCCGCTTATTACTACAATATCCGGAAAAGGAGAGAGGGCGTTTATCTTGTGGTCTATAGTATCAACCTCTTCGACAGTAATATCCTCGCCGGGCATACCAAAGCGGTACTGCTCGTTATGCGATGTATCTACCACTACAAAATTTTCACGGGTTTCGGCAGTTACCTCAATAGGGTAAGTAGTTACATGTTCTTTTTCAAGCAGCTCCTGCAACAATTCGCCGGTGCGGCCTCCCGAGGTAAACATGGCGGTAGATTTAATGCCAAACCGTGCCAACCCACGCGACACGTTAATGCCGCCGCCGCCCGGCTCAAACTTTGGCGCTGTGCAACGCAGTTTTTTTTCGGGTTTCAGGTTTTCTACTGTAGTGCTCTTGTCAACCGTAGGGTTTAGGGTAATAGTAAGTATGTTCTTTATCATATAAATCAGGTTTAGGCATATGCAATGCCCTGCTAATTTAGCAAATAAAGAAATCTGTAGGCTATAATGTAGTGTTAAGAAGTACGAATTAGCTTATAAATCGTTGTAAGATACTGTATTCATTGCTCAGCTCTATATAGTAGCAACCTTTTGGTATTTCAACTTCCAGCGCAGCAATTTGCTCATCGCTAAAGCCACGTTTTTTAAGGTCGGCACTATCATTAAGCATAACCGGCTGATCGCCTACATAATACAGGTTTTCGTCGGTATGGCTAATTTCGGCTATAGGGCCAGATATACCATAATCCATGGAGTTGTACAAAAGGTCTTTTTCAAGTTCCTGCTCCGGCAAAGAATCCAGCCAGGCTTTTAGGTCTTTCAGTTTCATGGTCAGCACTAGTAAAAATTAATGTTTTGGGTGGCATAAACTTTTGGGGGACAAAAATTTATATGGGATAAAGATAATATTATTTATTAATGATGAGCAAACACACTGTTGTTTTTTGCATAACATTATAAAATGATGGTCCTGAAAGTGAGGTTAATACGGGGCTGTTTTACTTTAGTAGTAGTGGGCAGACGGTGCAACCAGTGGGTTTGTGTAGTGCCCTGCATAACCAGCAGGCTGCCGGGGTCTAATATAGTGTCGCGTTTTTCGGCCGTTTGTTTGTGCTTAAAGCTAAACTTTCGCGCCGCACCCAGGCTCACCGATGCTATTACGGTGTTTTTACCCAGTGCCTTTTCATCATCACTGTGCCAGGCCATGCCCTCATCGCCGTTGTTGTACAGGTTAAGCAGGCACGAGTTAAATTGTGTACCGCTAATGTTTTCTACAAGCTGCTTTAGCTCGAGCAATTCGGGTGTCCATATAAGGGCTTGTTTGGTAGTATTACTATAGGTGTAGCTGTACTGCTCATTGCCATACCAGGCTACTTTGCGTTTTGTTGTAAAGTGCTTGCCATAAATTATGGCCTGGTCATGTTGCCATGCAATGTTGTTTAGCAACGCATCATAATACATGGCGCATTGCGTTATATTTAAAATATGCCCATAGTATATTGCCTCACCATCATAAGGCAGCAGGTTTTGATTGTTACTAAATAAATCCATGCAAAGTGGCGTTATATTTGCTGTAAAGGTACAGCGGTTAAATTAAAAAATTGTATCAATAAAAAACATAACTGTTTTATTATAAAGTATGTTATTATAATCCCGAGCATGAAAAACTATGATATAAAACATGTTGCCTACCATGCGCTGGTTGCCATTTATTTTATCTGGTTTGGTGTATTTGGCTTTTTGCTGGCAACAGCATTACATACCTACTATACCGGTTTTAACCTTCAGCTTATAAAAATGTTGCTTACCTGGATTTTTTTAAATCTTTTTATGGGTACAGCTTTGTTTATAGTAATACAGCAGTTTAAAAAGCAAACACTGCTCTCTCGCATTATACTGTATGGCTACTTTTTAATAACTGCAGCATGTATAACCACGGTGCTTATTATTATACCATAAAAAAGCCGCTAAAGTGTTGACTGAAGCGGCTTTTACTAACCAATTTAAACCTAAACCTTTTGTAGTAGATGCTTAATAATCTAAAAGGTTGCCTGAGTGTTTTAAAAAATAATTATTAATGTGGCAAAAAGTTGCCCCACTGCTTATTTTTAAAAAAAATACAGCGGGATAGTGTATATTTGCCTTTTATTTTTAATGACGATGGATAAAAAAAGTGAAGAATTTTACGTAAGGCTTAAAGAAGAGTTAGCCGGTAGCGCTGATTGGCCTGCCGAATACCTTTTTAAATTTATAGTGCCCAGCGAACCTCAAAAAATAACAGAGGTAGAAAACGCTTTTGATAATATGGGTGCTGTTATAGATACCACACAATCTAAAACCGGAAAGTATACCAGCATATCTATAAATGTGCGCATGGCCGGGGCCGATGCAATAATAGAGAAGTATATTAAGTTATCTTCTATAGAAGGCATCATATCATTATAATACCCCAAAAAACTATGTATCAATCACAGGAAGCTGTAAATTTTTTAGAATATAATGCCGAAAGGCCGCACCTTATTATACCAGAATATGGCCGCCACCTGCAAAAGCTAATTGAACAGGCAGTAGCGCTACAGGACAGGAACGAACGTAATAGGGCTGCACGATATATTATCTCGGTTATGGGAAGCCTTAACCCACACCTGCGCGATGTGCCCGATTTTCAGCACAAGCTATGGGATCAGCTTTTTATAATGAGCGATTTTTTGATAGATGTAGATTCGCCTTACCCATTGCCTAACCGCGAGTTATTGCAGCAAAGGCCGGATAAGCTTGAATACCCGCAAAACTTTCCTAAGTATCGTTTTTATGGCAACAACATTAAATATATGATTGATGTGGCCAACAGCTGGGATGATGGCGAAATGAAAAATGCACTTATTATTGTAATTGCTAACCACATGAAAAAATCGTTCCTGAGCTGGAACAAGGATACTGTGGAAGACAATGTTATTTTTAACCACCTGTACGAACTTAGTGATGGTAAAATAAACTTGTTGGCTACAGATGAAGAGCTATCTACCAGTAGCGACCTGATGAAGGTTAATAAAAAAATGAGCAATAAAACGCAGTTTACCACTAACCCGAAGCAAAAAATGCTAAGGGGCAACAACATAAGAAATAACCAAAACAACAACCGCAAATAATTTTTAAAACGCTTCATGGGAACATTTAGAATTGAAGGAGGAATCTCGCTTAAAGGCGATATAACGCCACAGGGCGCAAAAAACGAAGCTTTACAGGTTTTATGTACCGTATTGTTAACCCCCGAAAAAGTAACCATAACAAATATTCCTGATATTATTGATGTAAACAAGCTAATATCTTTGCTTAGTAACCTTGGCGTTAAGGTGCAAAAGCTGGGTCATGGCTCTTACTCATTTCAGGCAGACGAAGTAAACCTTACTTACCTTGAAAGCGAGGCGTTTAAAAAAGAAGGTGCTTCCCTTCGTGGTTCTATCATGATTGTTGGTCCGCTTTTAGCGCGTTTTGGTAAAGGTTACATCCCTAAACCGGGTGGCGATAAAATAGGCCGCCGCAGGCTTGATACCCATTTTGAAGGTTTTATTAATCTTGGGGCTAAATTTCGTTATAACGAAGAAGACCATTTTTATGGCGTAGAGGCCGACAGGCTAAAAGGTACCTACATGCTACTTGATGAAGCATCGGTTACCGGTACTGCAAACATAGTTATGGCCGCTGTTTTAGCCGAAGGCAAAACAACAATATACAACGCCGCCTGCGAACCTTACCTACAACAGCTTTGTGGTATGCTAAACAGGATGGGCGCAAAAATTACAGGTGTAGGTTCTAACCTACTTGAAATTGAAGGTGTTGAAAACCTTGGCGGATGTGAGCACCGCATACTGCCTGATATGATTGAGATAGGCAGCTGGATAGGCCTTGCCGCAATGACACAAAGCGAAATTACCATTAAAAATGTAAGCTGGGATAACTTAGGTGTTATACCATCTACCTTCCGTAAACTGGGTATTACCCTGGAGCGTAGGGGAGATGATATTTACATTCCTGCACATACAGAGGGTTATGAAATACAGAATTATATAGACGGTTCTATACTTACTATTGCCGATGCACCTTGGCCGGGCTTTACGCCAGACCTTTTGAGTATCGTATTGGTAGTGGCCACTCAGGCAAGGGGCAGCGTGCTTATTCACCAGAAAATGTTTGAAAGCCGCCTGTTTTTTGTAGACCGCCTTATAGATATGGGTGCACAGATTATTTTGTGCGATCCGCACAGGGCTAATGTTATTGGCCTTGGCTTTAAATCAAAACTAAAAGGCATATTAATGTCTTCGCCAGATATCCGTGCCGGTATATCGTTGCTTATTGCAGCGCTTTCGGCTAAAGGCACCAGCATCATACAAAACAGCGACCAGATTGACCGCGGTTATGAGCGCATTGACGAAAGGCTTAAAGCCATCGGTGCAAGAATTACCCGTATGGATTAATTATTTGTTGCATAATACTACAAAAGCCACGCATTGCGTGGCTTTTTGCTTTTTAGCCGAAAGGTTTAATTGTTATCTTTAACAAAAATAAATTTACAACCATGCAACCACCTTATTCAAATCCTTACACTACACCGGCGTATGAAGCCTATCGCAAAAAGCAAAAGCGTAATATTATCATTGCTATTTCTATAGTAGTACCTGTTGTAATCATCGGTATTTCTCTTTTTGTTTATTTTGTCATGAATGTTTTAAAAAATAGCGATGCCTATGCTACAGCACTTAAAGAAATAACCACAAATAAACAGGTTAAAGAAAAAACGGGTGGTATTATTGGGTTTGATAGTTTCCCGTCGGGCACTATCAGTACTACAAACGGTTCGGGCACTGCGCATTTTGAAATAGGTATAGACGGAAGGGATAAAGATGTTGAGGTATCTGTTGATTTAAGCAAAGATTCTGGCAACGACTGGAAAGTAGATAACCTTGAGATTACGGAATAGAGCATTAACCAATTATTTTAGATTTATAAACTCTTAAATTAAAATGAAAGCCGCTATAATGAGTGGCTTTTTTTATGGGTAGTTAAAAAATAAGTATAGTAAATACACTTATTTTTAATAAAACGTTTTCGTAATTCAAATATTTGTTTACATTTGTTAAGTGTAAAAAATACATTTATAAAACAAACCAAATTTTAGTTATGAAAAAAATTACTTTTAGTAAAGGGGTATCGCTTGCGGTACTTGCATTTGTGCTTGGGGCATCTAAAGTAGCGGCCCAAACGTATAACTGGACGGGTGGCAGCGCCGATTTTTATAGCACTACTAACTGGACCAGTACAGAAGGGCCTGTATTATTTGATAATGGTGGTTTCAGGGTAGTGCATACAAATGATGTGGGTACTTCGCCGGTAATTAACCAGTTTATAGATTGGCAGCCGGGCATTTAAATGGTACAATAACCATTAATACAGGCGCAACCTTTACATGTAGAAATATTATAAGGGTAGGCCGCGCAGGTATGGGTACAGTTAATATTAATGGTACAATGCGTGCTAACAGTGTACCGGCAGACTGGCAGGGTATTTTTATTGGAGTGCTTTCAGGTGGTAATGGAACGGTAAACGTAAATGACGGCGGTGCGCTTAACGGCGGCTACCAGGTAGAAGTAGGTACACGTGATTTTTATCCTACCGGTGTGCTTAATGTAAACGAAGGTGGACTTTCTGAAGCTTATTGGGAAACATGGATAGGGCCTAACGGAACTATAAATGTAAACGGAGGTACTGTAAATGCAGGTAAAGTTCTGAACGTGGGGAATCTCTTTTTAGACAATGCACCAAATGCTGGTACTTTAGGAGCAGTTGTAGGCACACTAAATATAAATTCTGGTATTGTAACGGTTAATCATAACGATCTTGAAGGGCCTATTTTTGCCATGCATAACGATGCTAAAATTACAATAGACAACGGTTCGTTAAGGATTATGCGTACAGGTACTGATTTTTCAGCAGATATTAATGCACACGTTACGGCAGGCCGCATAGTACCTGCAACGGGTAAAGAAATAAATGTGGCTTATGATGGTATATACACTACGGTAACAGCACAGGTTATTGCAGGTGTAAGCACGCTTTCAAAAAATGCGTTTACGGTTTACCCAAATCCGGCAACCGATTTTATAAACATACAATCTGAAAACGGCCTAACCGATTCGGTTAATGTTACAATCGTTAATATGTTGGGTGAGGTAGTTGTGCAAAACAAAGTAAACGCGGTTTCAGGCTCTATAGATTTAAGTACACTTGCAGCGGGTATTTATATGGTAAAAACAGAATCAGGAGATATATCTTCTGTAACAAAGATTATAAAAAAATAAATTGGGTTAGATTTTAGTTAGGGCGCTTTCCGTATTTTTCGGAAAGCGCTTTTACTATATATGCCTGTTTTATTGTTTTACTCTTATATAAATATGCCTAATGTTGCCTTTGCCGGTTTCCCGCTCATCAATATCAAAACGGTCGGTACTTTTAATAAGTGGCAGCAACTTCGGGAAACCATAATTTCGGGGGTCAAAGTCAGTTCTTTTCTTCACTATAAAGTTACCCAGGTCACCAAGGAAGGTCCATCCGGTATCATCTGCAAGATCTGCAGCACTTTTAGTAAGCAATTTTGTCAAAGCAGGGTTAATGCTGTTTAAAGGTTGCGCGGCGGTTTTTACAGCCCCTTTTTCTTTTATGTTTTTTTCTGGTGCAACAGTATCATCGCCTTTTAATATTTCTATATAAATAAAT
>JAZKDS010000108.1:6067-17227 GCA_040387455.1 Bacteroidota bacterium | reverse complement strand
CCCACATGGTATTTTTTTTATGTGGGATTGTTTTTTGTGACGTCCATGTGACTCAGGACCTTGGAATTGAACAGAACATAAATCGCCGCTCTTTGTCTGATTTCAATTGTTTAAATTTCCCTGTTTATTTAGCGGCAGCCCTTATCTGCTCGGTAACATTATACCTTTGCAAAGATAACAATGAGCTCTTGTACCTAAAACTATTCATATTGGTGTTTTTAGGTATAACCAGTATTGGGGCGTCTATACTTTTTGTCGGCTTTTTTGTTATACTCGTCTGGATGCTTATCATTTTTGCAAAACGTAAAGACAGCGAGGCACGCCTTTTTACCATTGCAGTAGTGCCTTTCTTTGGCAGTTTTATTCTTTCAATGTTTTTATCTTGGGACTGGCTCACCCCAACGGCCTCGGTATGGGCTATTGTTGTATTGTCCTGGGGTATGTTTGCCCGCTTTAAAAGGCTACAGGAAAAATATGCCCGCGTAGCGCTCGAAAAAGAAGAAGAACGCAGCCGCATTATAGCGCAGCAAAACGAATTGCTCGAAATACAGGTGGCAGAGCGCACTGCCGAATTACAGCACTCATTAGCCGAACTAAGGCAAACGCAAAGCCAGCTGATACAATCAGAAAAAATGGCCAGCCTGGGCGAACTTACCGCAGGTATTGCGCATGAAATACAAAACCCGCTCAACTTTGTAAACAACTTTAGCGATGTAAGTGCAGAGCTCTTGCAGGAACTTAAGGAAGAGGTAGAAAATGGTAACTATCAAGAGGTAAACGCCATTGCAGATGATGTAATACAAAACCTTGAAAAAATAGCCCATCATGGCCGCCGTGCCGATGGTATTGTAAAAGGCATGTTGCAGCACAGCCGTGCGTCTTCGGGCACTAAAGAGCCTACAGATATAAATACCCTTGCCGATGAATATTTCAGGCTGGCCTATCATGGGCTCAGGGCAAAAGACAAAAGCTTTAATGCAGATTTAGTTACGCATTTTGGCGAAGGCCTGCCCAGGCCCACCATTTTACCGCAGGATGTGGGCAGGGTGCTGCTTAACCTTTTTACCAATGCATTTTATGCAACACAGCAAAAGAGTAAGCTTATAACAGATGGCACTTATAAGCCGGTGGTTACCGTAAGCACAAAGCAGCAGGATAACACCATTGTTATTGCTGTAAAAGATAACGGCACCGGTATACCAAATGCTATTAAAGATAAAATATTACAGCCATTTTTTACCACCAAGCCTACCGGCGAGGGCACGGGTCTGGGCTTAAGCCTTAGCTATGATATTATTGTAAAAGCCCATGGAGGCACGATTGATATAAAAAGCGTTGAAGGAGAAGGCGCCGAATTTATAATTACATTACCGGTTTAAAGAACACGTTTATACATGAAAAGAATAGTACCAATATTACTTTTATTTTTTGGCTTACAGGCTGTTGCGCAGCATAACTGGCCACCGGCCTTTACCGTATCTCAAGATTCGGTAAATTATAAAAGCATGCCCGTAAAATACTGGCAGTGTTATGATATGGGTAAAGACAGCGTGCCTTTTAAAAAGGTTAGCGCCGCCAGTTTTGATAAAAACTTTACAACCTATGTTTTAAAAGAAGATGAAGGCAATTTTAACGTCACGGTGGGCACTCCAAAAGATAATGTGTGGTTGCGCTACAAACTAAAAAACCCTGATTCGCAGCCGTTACAAATCGCTTTGCAGGTAAATACCAAGTTGGCGACCTACTACATTGGTAAAGAGGGCAGCTGGAAAGAACTCACTACCGGTTATACTGTACCGTGGAGCAAAAGAGATGGTATTAAAAAGTACAACTATATTTTGTATACCCTACCCGCTAATACAGAGGTTGCTGTGTATGCTTACATTTATGGTACAAACCACAACAAAGATTTATACCCACAACCGGCTAACTATAACACATTTGTTGCAAACACCTTTCACGACCGGATAGACTATGATTTTGATGATATTATTTCATCAGCCTTTTTTGGTTTTATATTTTTTGGGGTAATATTTAACCTGTTGTTTTTTTATGTTAACCGCGAGCGTGTGTATCTTGTTTATTCCATTACGCTGCTTGTCTCGGCCATTACAGTAGCTGGCAGTATTATAGATGTTGCTTTTTTTAGAGAAAACCCTAAGGCGGGCATTGCATTTCAGGCAATTTGCATTTTTGTGCTGATGTTTATGATACTGCATACCATGCGCCTTTTTTTCAGGGTAAAGCAGTACTATCCGCGTTGGGACAGGCTTTTAGTAGTGGCACCGCCGGTTTTGTTTGTCTTAATTTTTACAAGCACCCTTTTACCGGCAGGAACAATCACTAAAAATGTTATCACGGTATTAGCAGGAACAGCCCTGATTGCTATAATTGGATTTATCATAGGTACCTTGATTATGGTAATTGCATTTTTACGCAAAAAAAATAAAGAGGCACGGCTTTTTGTTATTGCCGCATTACCTTTTTTAATCAGCCTGCTGTTATCATTTTTTACCGATTATGATTTTCTTATCCTCCTGTCGGGCATGTGGGCTATAAGTATACTCAGCTGGGGTATGTTTGCCCGCTTTAAAGGGCTACAGATAGAAAATGCCCGCGTAGCACTGGAAAAAGAAGAAGAACGCAGCCGCCTTATTGCACAGCAAAATGAATTGCTGGAGGTTCAGGTGGCAGAGCGCACGGCCGAGTTACAGCAATCTTTATCTGAACTAAAGCAAACCCAAAACCAGCTTATCCAGAGTGAAAAGATGGCCAGCCTGGGCGAGCTTACCGCAGGCATTGCGCATGAAATACAAAACCCGTTAAATTTTGTAAACAACTTTAGCGATGTTAGTATAGAGCTGCTTGATGAAATGGAAGAGGAGCTTGATAAAGGCGATGTAGATGAGGTAAAAGCCTTAGCCGGAGATATAAAGCAAAACCTTGAAAAAATAGCCCACCACGGCCGCAGGGCCGATGGTATTGTTAAGGGCATGCTGCAGCACAGCAGGGCTTCTAACAATCAAAAAGAAGGTACAGATATCAATGCACTGGCCGACGAATATTTCCGCCTGGCCTATCATGGGCTTAGGGCAAAAGACAAATCGTTTAACGCTGACCTGGTGACTGATTTTAGCGAAGGCCTGCCTAAAATAAATATCATTCCGCAGGATGTGGGGCGTGTATTGCTCAACCTGTTTACCAATGCATTTTATGCTACCAACCAAAAAAAACAGGCAGATGCCAGTTATAAGCCTGTTGTTGCCTTAGCCACAAAGCAGGAGGCTAACAACATTATAATTACCGTAAAAGATAACGGTACCGGTATACCCAATGCTATTAAAGAAAAAATTTTACAACCGTTTTTTACCACCAAGCCCACGGGCGAGGGTACGGGCCTGGGCTTATCTTTAAGTTATGATATTGTAGTAAAAGGGCATGGTGGTACTATAGATATTTATAGTAAAGAGGGCGAGGGCGCCGAATTTAAAATAACATTACCAATTAACTAATGAAAAAAAACCTCCTTACCGTTTTTTTATTTGTTGCCTTATCCTGGCAGCACCATGTTTTTGCGCAGGATGATAATATTTATTTTGATAAGCTCGATATAAAAAGCGGCCTGCCCGAAAGTTCTGTCAACGATATGCTGGAAGACAAAAACGGCTATATCTGGATGGCTACCCAAAATGGCCTGGTGCGCTATGATGGCTATCAGTGCAAAGTATACCGGCTTGGTGCAAAACACGGCACCATGCAAAAGTCGTCTAATATAATATCGTTATACTTAGATAAAAAGGGTGTGCTGTGGGCAGGTACCATTTCTAACGGTATATTTAAATTTGAACCCGAAACAGACTCTTTTAAAGAGTTTCCTTTTAAAGATGCACAACGCACATCGTTCTATATCGAATTTACAGATGCTGACGGAAATTTATGGGGAAAAAGTGAGGTTGAGCTTGGTAAAGCCTTTATATGGAAGCTCAATGTTACAACCGGCGCTTTTGAAGTTTTTGGCAAAAATGCTAAAGGCATTAATTATTTTAATGGCGAGGTAAAGAGGATACGTATATCAAAGGCGGGCGCTATTTGGATAACAAGCTCTAACGGTTTATATAAGTACAATAAAGCAAAAGCATTTACAGGCTATTTTACAACCAAGGATAGCCTTAATCAAACTAATGTTGCACTCATTTATGAAGCGCCTTCACAGCCCGGCGTGCTCTGGCTGTCTCTAAGCACGCAAAAAAGCAACCGGCTTGTAAAATTTGATACCAAAACCGGCAAAGCGTTAGATATTATACCGGCTAATGATATATTAGAGTCTTCGCGTGCCATCTCCATTTTCGAAGATAAGCAAAAACGGCTATGGTTTACATCGGTAGCGGGGCTGTCAATGTACACTCGCACATCGCAAAAATTCACTCATTATCCTCCAAATTTTCCTGCACACCCGGATGTGTATGCTTTAACAGATATTGTAGAAGATTTAGACGGTTTTTTTTGGATGACCTACCCCTATGGCCTGGTAAAATTTGATCCCGCCACAGGCATATATAAGCTGTATGAACATGATGCCAACAAAAAAGGCTCTTTTAATGGTAGCAGTATTGCTGTAAAAATGTTAGACCATACGGGCACACTTTGGGTGGGCTCCAGTCATTTTGGTGTTAATAAGATCAGTAAATATAAAAGTGCCATTGAAGCACATACAGCAAGCGAAGGCAAAAAAAATGGCTATCCCGGCGGTAACTCCTATTTTTCTGTAGATAATACCGGCGTTTTATGGTTTGTAAACGATTCTAAATCCATATATAGTTGGGATGGTAAAGACACCTTTACAGAAGTAATACATTCTAACCCCGAGGATAAGGCTTATTTTATGGATGTATGCCCTGATAATAAAGGTAATTTATACATACCCGGGTATAATTTTTTAATGTGTTACAATATTGAAAAAAAAACCAAAGAGTATTTTTATTTTGAAACGGCCCAGAATGAAACCTTTTTTGCACACAACCTTTTTATAGACAGCCAGGGTTTGGTCTGGATGTGTGTAGGTGGGTCTGACGGAAAACAAAATGTTAGCAGGGGAGTAAGTTCTTTTAACCCGGCCACTAAGCAAATTACGGCATACCCTTACCGCAAAACTTTTGACCCGGTTACGCCTAAAAATGCAGGCGCACTTGATGATGAACGCGCTGTTTCTATTTACGAAGATAAGAACCATACCATTTGGGTAGGTACAAACTGGGGCGGCATAAACAAGTTCGACCGCAAAACATCAAAATTTGTGTCTTCGGTTACAGGCCCTGCAAAAGATATGAGGTGTATTACAGATATGCTTCAAGATGCCAAGGGCAGGTTTTGGGTAACATCTTATTTATACGGTGTTTTTATATACGATATTAAAACAGGTACTGTTATAAAAAACTTTACCGAAGAAACAGGGCTTCTGTTTAACTCCACCCTCCGTATTAGTCAGGACAAAGCAGGCCAAATCTGGATAACGTCTGAAAGGGGCTTGTCAAGAATTGATCCTGAAACATTCAGGATCAAAAATTTCCCCATGTCCTCTATACTGTCGGATAATGATATTATGCCTTACGGGCGTACCCTTATTTTAAAAAACGGCAATATAGCTGTACCCTTAATGGAGGGTTTTGCGGTGTTAAATCCGGCCAGGCTTAAAGAAAACAAGAATGCCCCGCGTGTAGTACTCGAAAATGTTGTGTACAGAGATCCCTACAGTAAAGATAAAGGCACTGTTCTTTATGTTAACGGCCGCAAAGAATTAAAACTGCCTTATAACCTAAACCGCATTCAGTTTGATTATGTAGGCCTGCAATTTGATAACCCTGCCGAAAACACCTATGCTTACAAGCTGGAGGGGTATGATAAAAACTGGATACAGGCCGGCACACAGCGCAGTATAAACTACACCAACCTTGCTCCCGGCACCTATGTGTTTTATGTTAAGGCAGCAAATAGCGATGGTGTTTGGAGCCCTGCGCTTAAAGGCATAACCATAATAATAAGTCCGCCGTGGTACAATACCTGGTGGGCCTATGTGCTGTATATAGTAGTTTTTGCTACGGGCCTGCGCCTGTACATAGTATACCGCTCCCGTTCACTACGCAAAAAAAATATGCAGCTTGAAGAGCAGGTGGCACAGCGTACAGCCGAGTTACAGCAATCATTAGCAGAACTTACCCAAACGCAAACCCAGCTTATACAGTCAGAAAAGATGGCCAGCCTGGGCGAACTCACCGCAGGTATTGCCCACGAGATACAAAACCCGCTAAACTTTGTAAATAACTTTAGCGATGTAAGTATAGAGCTGATTGATGAAATGGTTGAAGAACTTGATAAAGACGATACCGAAGAGGCAAAGGCCATAGCCACAGATATTAAGCAAAATCTTGAAAAAATAGCCCACCACGGCCGCCGTGCCGATGGTATTGTTAAGGGCATGCTGCAACACAGCAGGGCATCCAGTGGGCAAAAGGAACCAACCGATATCAACAAGCTGGCCGATGAATACCTGCGTCTGGCCTATCATGGGCTTAGGGCAAAAGACAAATCGTTTAATGCTGATTTGGTTACTAACTTCAGCGAAGGCCTGCCAAAAGTGAGCATCATTTCGCAGGATGTGGGCAGGGTACTGCTCAACCTGTTTACCAATGCGTTTTATGCTACCAACCAGAAAAAACAAACAGACGGTACTTACAAGCCCACTGTTGAGGTAGTTACAAGTCAGGAGGGTAATGCAATTATTATTACTGTAAAAGATAACGGTACCGGCATACCGGATGCTATCAAAGATAAAATTCTACAGCCGTTCTTTACCACCAAGCCTACGGGCCAGGGCACTGGGCTGGGCCTGTCTTTAAGTTATGATATTGTAGTTAAAGGCCATGGCGGTACTATAGATATTGAGAGTAAAGAGGGCGAGGGGAGCGCGTTTAAAATAACATTGCCTATAACGGCTTAACCTTTTTTAGTAAAGGTATTAATTACTATATTTAACAACTTTTAAGGTATATCCTCATGAAAATACTGGTAGTAGACGATGAGGCTGATGTTCAGCCGCTTTTCCTGCAACGTTTTAGGAAAGAAATTAAAAATCACGAGATAGATTTTAGCTTTGCACTATCTGGCGAAGAGGCACTTAGCTACCTGCATGGGCACGCCAGCGAGGTAGTGCTTATACTCAGCGATATAAACATGCCGGGCATGAGCGGCCTGGAGCTGCTTAGCAAAATAAGGCATGATTATGATGCACCGCCACCGGTGGTTATGATGGTTACAGCCTATGGCGACGAAGAAAACCACCGCCAGGCAATGGATAGGGGGGCTAACGACTTTTTAACCAAGCCGCTTGACTTTAATATACTTAAAGAAAAACTTAAACACCTTACCGAATAAAAAATGGCCAAGATACTTGTAGTAGATGATGAAGCTGATCTTGAGATACTTGTAAAGCAAAAGTTCCGTAAAAAGATACGGGAAAACATATATGAATTTATTTTTGCCCAAAATGGGGTAGAAGCTTTAGAGCGCGTAAAAGAGCACCCCGACCTTGATATCATACTGAGTGACATTAACATGCCGGTTATGGATGGCCTTACGCTGCTTACCCACCTGCCCGAGGCTAACCCTACGCTTAAGGCTGTAGTGGTATCGGCCTATGGCGATTTGCAAAACATACGTGCCGCCATGAACCGCGGCGCCTTCGATTTTGTAGTGAAACCCGTTGATTTTGATGATCTTGACCTTACTATGGAAAAGACCATACTGCACGTGCGCCAGCTGCAGGAAACCCTTAAGGCCATTAAAGAAAACAACATCCTTAAGATGTATGTAGATGAGAACGTGCTCAACTTTATGAATAGCAAAGAGATGGAAACCAGCTTGTTAAAGAGCGAGTTGCTCGAGGCTACCGTACTGTTTGTAGATGTTTGCGGCTTTACAGCCATAACAGAGCAGGTGCCTGCAAACGAGGTGGTTACCCTGCTTAATACGCTGTTTGACAGCATTGTAAAAGATGTAATAGCCCAGGGCGGTCACGTAGACAAGTTTATGGGCGATGCCGTAATGGCCGTATTTAGAGGAGATTACAACCTTGATCGTGCCATTGATGCCGCATTAGCCGTTAAAAACCACATTGCCGCTGCTGCCCCCGTTAATTTGGGTGGTATGATCTATAAACCCGAGGTATCTATAGGCATCAACAGTGGCGAAATGGTATCGGGTAATATAGGGTCAGTGTCGCTTAGAAGGCTGGATTACACAGTAATAGGCGATGCGGTTAACCTTGCCCAGCGCCTTCAGAGTGCAGCAAAGGCAGGCCAGATCCTGATAACCGAGGCAGTGTACCACACCGCAAAAGAGTCGTTTGAATGCATTCCGGCAGGAGAATTTATACTAAAAAATAAGGCGCTCCCGGTAGTAGCTTATGAGGTGGTGGGGTAATTTATTTTACAGTAAAAACGTACATAAAATTTTAAAAAAGGCGCTAACTCTTCACTTTTGGAGTTCAGAATCGCCTTTTTTTGTGCCTTATTTTTTTGAGGTTGTTGTGGTAATCAAAATTCCTCATAATTTTCACGTTAAAAACCAATTCCGATATCGGGCTAAATTTTTTTAACAAAAAATTCCATTTGTTAAAATTTGGCAGGGTTTGTGCTGTGCAAGTTTATTATGTGGTACTTTTGCCACAACTATTTTTTACATGAAGTTTAATAAGGTACATATCGGTCACCGGGTATTGTGGGTGCTAATGGCACTCCACATACTTAACTTTAGTATCGATACCCCCCATACCTTATTTGACAGCAATACCGTAGATTCAGATTTCGAAGAGGTAGATAGTGTTGTAGAGCTTGTGCTCGAAGACGTGTTTCAAATAGATAATGCCATCCCGGAGCATCATACCAAAACCCCTGCAAACCATAAAATGAACGGCAAAAAGCTAATTTGGGTTTTTGAGCAGGAACAATCAGTACAATTTAGCAATGCACCCGTGGCTGTAAACTACAAAGTAGTACAAGACGAGGCATTTTACATCAATCCCCTATATAATTCACCACAGGTAATTATATTCTCTCCACCACCCGAGGCTTAAAATACTATTCTTTTACCGGTGTACCATGCCCGGCTTTCATTGTTTTGATTGCTGTGCAGTATAGCTTTTTGGCTTTCGCCAAAACCCCGGAAAAAGCCATGCCCCATCCCCGGCCTAAATAGAGCCGTATATCTTTAAATCTTTACCACTAAGGCACACAGTTTACACACAGTTGGCAAGAGCTATACGTGTATTTGTTGTGCACTTCTAAAAAATCACAAAGCTTTGTGCACTTTTACCTTTGGGTAGTTTTTTCGTGCGCTTTGTGGTTGTAGCAACACTTTGGCCTTGTGCCTTATGTGGTAAAGATTTAAAGAACAAAATACCGGATGAGGTTATGCTAACCTTTTACACAATAGTATTTAAATAGCAACAGATGAAAAACATCCGTAAATTATTGGCCGGGCTGGCTTTAGTGCTGCCCTGTGCCGGCGTGTTTGCCCAAACCCCCCAGAGCATACCGCTTACCATACAACAGGCCGAAGAGCTGTTCTTTAAAAATAACTTTATGCTACTGGCTGCACAATATGATGTTAGCCGCAGCGATGCCGCCATTATACAAAGCAAAGTATATCCTAACCCGGAGGTTAGCGCCGATGTAATTGCTTACCAGGGGCAAAACAACCTGTATTTCCCTACGGGCAATCAAAACAACCTGGCCGTGGGTGTAGAGCAGCTTATTATTGTGGGCGGCAAGCGCCGCAAAGAAATTGAACTGGCCAAGCTTGATAAAAAGATGGCCGAGGCTGAGCTGACCGATCTTACCCGCAACCTGCAATTGCAAATATGGCAGGCGTTTTTTACACTGCACAACCAGCAAAAGGTTATAGAAAAATATAACAAACTGCTCGATAAGCTGTCGTCGTTAATAGACGGTTATGAGGTACAGGTGGCTAAAAACAACATAGCCCTTAAAGACCTTGTGCGCCTTAAATCGGTGTATGTAAAAATTAATAACGACAAGTCAGAAGAGTCGGAGATTTTGATAGAGCAGCAGCAAAAACTTAACCTGCTGCTGGGCATTACTGCCAATACCACGGCGGTATACAACACGGCCGATGCCAATACCATTGCCGGCAAACCGCTTATGTATGATTACATTTTAGAGCAGTCGCTTAAAAACAGGCCCGATTTAAACCAGGCAAAAATTGCGGTAGAGTCGGCAGGTGTAAATCTATCTTTACAGCGCAGGCAGGTAATACCGGATGTTACCATAAGGGGTGGCTACAACCAGCAGGGCGATGCCTTTAACAACCAGTACAATGTGGGGTTGTCTATACCGCTGCCGGTTTTTAACCGCAACAGGGGTAACATACAATCGGCTAAAATACAGCAGGAGGCCAGCCAGAAAAATGTGAGCTATAAAGAGCTCGAGGTACAAAATGAAGTACTCGCCGCTTACCAAAATTTTACCCGAAGTGTAGAAGAGTACAAGCGCATCAACGGGCTGGTTAACGAAGATTTTGACAGGGTTTTTGATGGCGTAGATGCCAATTTCAGGAAAGGCAATGTATCTATGATAGAGTTTACCGACTTTTTTGAGGCCTATAATGAAGCCCAGACCGAAGTAGAGCGTGTAAAAAAACAACTGGCCATAGCCGCCGCCCAAATTAATTATGTAACCGGCACTAATACCTTTTAATCATGAAAATTATATTTAAATATATATTGTTTACCACCCTTACAGCCGCGCTTATTACCGGTTGCAATACAAAAAAAGAAACCGCCCCCAATGTGGCTGCTAAGTTTGAAATGAGCGATACCATGCTTAAGGAAAGCACTTTTGCCGATGCCAGGCTGGAAAATGCCCAAAACGAAATTAGACTGTTTGGCAAAGTAACGGCCGAGAACAACAACATGGCACAGGTATTCCCCGCAGTGGGTGGCAGCGTTATAAGCATAAAGGCAGAATTAGGAGACTATGTAAAGCAGGGTCAGCTCCTGGCCAGCATCCGCAGTAGCGAGGTGGCCGGATACCAAAGCCAGACCAGCGATGCCGATGCCAACCTGAGTATTGCAGAGCGCAACCTGCA
>JAZKDS010000108.1:0-6057 GCA_040387455.1 Bacteroidota bacterium | reverse complement strand
GCTGGCCAGCGAAAAAGAACTGGTTATGGCCCAAAAAGAACTGGATAAGGCCCGCGCCGAAAAAAACCGTATGGGTGAGGTTAATAACATTTACAAGCTAAAAAGCGGCTCGGTATACAACCTGTATGCACCCATAAGCGGCTATGTAGTGTTTAAAGACATCAGCCCTAACGAAATGCTTAACAGCAGTAGGGATGAGGCCGTGTTTACCATAGCCAAACTTGATAATGTGTGGGTGCTGGCTAATGTAAACGAGAGCGACCTTTCCCGTATTAAAGAGGGGCAGGAGGTAAGCGTGCGAACCATTGCGTATCCTGATAAAAAGATTACCGGTAAGATTGATAAGATTTTTAATGTTATTGACCCCGATACCCGCGCCGCAAAAGCCTTGATTAAAGTGCCTAATACAGATGTGGCCCTTAAGCCCGAAATGAATGCTACTGTAACCGTTCATTATGCAGATGACAAGCAGTATGTATCGGTGCCCAGCGCAGCCCTGGTGTTTGATAAAAACAAAAACTTTGTAATGGTCTATCACAGTCAAAGCAATATAGAAACCCGCGAGGTAACTGTATACCGCGCCCTAGATGAAACCACCTATCTTAAAAGTGGGCTAAAACAGGGCGAAAAAGTGATTGTAAAAGGCAATTTGCTGATATATGATGCTATTAACGATTAAACTTCAGCAAAATGAACAAATTGATAAAAAACATAATAGGGTTTTCCCTACGCAATAAGCTATTCACTTTTTTCTGGATAAGCGTTGTGGTAATAGCGGGTGTTATAAGTTATAAAAACATTCCGGTCGAAGCGTTTCCTGATGTAACCAATACACAGATTATTATTGTAACCCAGTGGCAGGGCCGTAGTGCCGAAGAGGTAGAGCGTTTTGTAACCTCGCCGGTAGAAATTGCCATGAACTCGGTACAAAAAAAGGTTAATGTGCGCAGTATTACCATGTTTGGGCTATCAGTAATCAAAATTATTTTTGATGATGATGTAGATGATTTTTTTGCCCGGCAGCAGGTTAACAACCAGTTGCGCAATGTGCAGCTGCCCGATGATGTAGAGCCCGAGGTGCAACCGCCATATGGCCCCACCGGCGAAATATTCAGGTATACCCTTAACAGTAAAGAAAAAGATACCCGAGAGCTGCTAACGCTGCAAAACTGGGTTATAGATCGCCAGCTGCGTGCTGTGCCGGGCATAGCCGATGTAGTGGCCTTTGGTGGCCGCGAAAAAACCTATGAGGTAGAAATAGACCCTACACTGCTGCAAAAATATGAGCTTACATCACCACAGGTATTTGATGCCATAAGCCGTGCAAATGTAAACGTGGGCGGCGATATTATCGAGAAAAACGGCCAGGCCTATGTGGTTAGGGGTGTGGGTCTTTTAGACTCTACCGCCGATATAGAAAATACTATTGTGGCCCAGCAGGGTGGCAACCCCATATTGATAAAAAATATTGCAAAGGTAAACCTGTCTAACATTCCGCGGGTGGGCCAGGCGGGCCTTAATGATAATGATGATGTGGTAGAGGGTATTGTGGTAATGCGTAAAAACGAAAACCCGTCTATAGTACTGGCTGCCCTTAAAGAAAAAATAGCCTATGTGCAGGCAAATGTATTGCCTAAAGATGTAAAGATGGAAACGTTTTATGACCGTGACCGCCTCATGGATTATTGTACCGAAACCGTAACGCACAACCTTATGGAGGGTATAATACTGGTAACGGTTATTGTATTTCTTTTTATGGCCGACTGGCGCACCACGGTTATTGTAAGTATTATTATTCCGCTGGCGCTGCTGTTTGCATTTTTGTGCCTTAAGCTAAAGGGCATGAGTGCTAACCTGCTTTCGCTGGGTGCCATAGATTTTGGTATTATTATAGATGGTGCCGTGGTAATGGTAGAGGGGCTCTTTGTGGCGCTCGACCAGTTACAGAAAAACATCGGCCCTGAGCGTTTCAACAAATTGTCTAAACTGGGGCTTATCCGTAAAACGGGTACTAAGCTGGGTGTCGCTATATTTTTTAGTAAGCTTATCATCATCTCGGCATTGCTGCCCATCTTCTCTTTTGAAAAAGTAGAGGGCAAAATGTTTTCGCCACTGGCCTGGACACTGGGCTTTGCCCTGCTGGGTGCGCTGTTGTTTACCCTTACTCTGGTGCCCGTGCTGTGCTCTATACTACTGCGCAAAAACGTGCGCGAAAAGCACAACCCGTTTGTAGAGTTCTTTAATAAAGGTGTAAGTAAGGGGCTAAGTGTAACATTTAGGCATAAAAAGGCGTCTATTATAGTAGCGGTGGTAGTATTAGCGCTTACAATGTTTTCGGCACGGTTTATGGGCTCAGAGTTTTTACCTCCGTTAAATGAGGGCGCACTTTGGGTAACGGCAGAGCTGCCCATAAGCAACTCGCTTACAGAGAGCGTTAAAATGGCCAGGATAATACGCAAAGAGCTCAAAGAGTTTCCGGAGGTAGATGATGTGCTTTCTCAAACCGGGCGTAGTAATGATGGTACAGATCCTAATGGTTTTGGGTTCCTGCAATTTCAGGTAGACCTTAAGCCTAAAAAAGAGTGGACACGTGGCATAAGCCAGGATGAGCTTATTGAAGAAATGAACAAAAAGCTGAGCCGCTACCAGGGTATAACCTATAACTATTCGCAACCGGTTATAGATAATGTGGCCGAGGCCGTGGCAGGCTTTAAGGCATCAAACGCGGTAAAAATATATGGCGATGACCTTGCAACACTAGATAAGATTGCGAATGAGGTTATGGAAAAAATTAAACATATAGATGGCGTTAAAGATGTAGGTGTGCTGCGCAACCTGGGTCAGCCGGGCATAAGCGTTAAGTTTGACGAAGAAAAAATGGCGCTTTATGGTGTGCAAAAAAGCGATGCGCAAAGCATTATAGAGATGGCCATAGGGGGTAAAACCGCCACACAGAAATATGAAGGTGAAAAGAAATTTGATATCAGGCTGCGGTACCAAAAAGAGTACCGTAATAACGAGGGCGATATCATGAACCTTATGGTGCCTACCCTGCGTGGTGGTAAAGTGCCGCTTAAAGAAATAGCAACACTTACTACCGAAACCGGCCCGGCGCTTATTTACAGAGATAACACCAAGCGTTTTATAGGTGTAAAATTCTCTGTGCGCGACCGCGATTTAGGCAGTACCATAGCCGAGGCTCAGGCCAAAGTAAAAGATGTAAAAGTACCCGATGGCTACTCAATCGGCTGGACCGGCGAGTATGAAAACCAGATAAGGGCAAGCGCCAAGCTGGCACAGGTGGTGCCGGTATCACTGGTATTGATATTTGTATTGTTGTTTATAATGTTTGGCAATATAAAAGACTCGTTATTAGTGCTTATAAATGTACCGTTTGCCATAATAGGTGGTATATTAGCGCTGCAAATTACGGGTATCAATTTTGGTATCTCAGCGGGTGTGGGCTTTATAGCCTTGCTGGGCATCTGTATACAAAATGGGGTGATACTCGTCTCAGAGTTTCACGCCAACCTGCATAACAAGATGTCGTTACCCAATGCTATTATAGAAGGGGTAAAAGCCCGAACAAGGCCAGTTGTAATGACGGCCCTTATGGCAGCCATCGGGCTTATGCCTGCCGCGCTGAGCACCGGTATAGGCTCAGAGTCGCAAAAACCGCTTGCGGTAGCCATTATTGGTGGCCTGGTTACGGCTACGGTGTTTACATTATTGGTATTCCCTAACTTTTTTTACTGGGCGCTGCGCAACAAGCACCAAAAGTTAGATTAAAATAAATTGGTAGAAATCTGAGTTAGGAGACAGTTTTCTTGCCCGGCCGCCCCGCTTTTTGTGGGGCGGCCTTTTTTATGGGCACAGAAAAATCCCCAACGTGGGGATTTTTTATTTTGTCTTGTAAGCAGGTTATTTGAAGGGTATTGTTTTATGGCCTTCTGCCTACAGCCAGCCTGTAAAGGATACCAATAATGGCAAGTACAAGTAAAATGTGGATTAGCGGACCTACAGATTCGCCAAAGCTAAAATATCCTACAAGCCATCCTATAACAAGAATAACTACAATAAGCCAGATTAAATCTCTCATGATATATATTTTTAATAGTTAGTACAGTAAAATTACTTATTATGACAGCATACTGTTAACTAATTAAGAATCCTTTAATACCCAAAGTTTTCTTAATAAAATAGTTACAAAAAAATCATAACAAACGGCCATCCGTTGTAATATTCATTACATTTGTATAATTCACTTGTTTATGCAAACTTCAAAAAAAATTGCAATAGCAGGAGCGGGCTTAGTAGGCTCCCTGTTGGCAATATACCTAAAGCGCGCGGGCCATACAGTACATGTTTATGACCGCAGCCCAGATATCAGGACCATTCAATTTTCCGGCCGTTCTATCAATTTAGCCATGTCGCACCGCGGCTGGCGCGCCCTTGATGAGGTGGGCCTTGGCGAAGAAATCCGCAAGATAGCCATCCCTATGGATAAGCGTGCCATTCACCTGGACGATAAATCGCTCAACTACCAGTATTATGGCAAAGATGGCGAGAGTATTTACTCCATATCGCGTGGGGTGCTCAACCGCCAGATGGTAACATTGGCCGAGGCCGAAGGGGTAGAATTCTTTTTTAATACCCGCATTTGGGATGTAAGCCTTGACACAGCCACGCTGCACACCGGCGAAACAGAGCAAGGCACCTGGAATGACCTTCCGTATGACCTTGTTTTTGGTGCCGATGGGGCCTTTAGCCGCATCCGCCACCGCATGCAGCGCCAAAATATGTTTGACTACTCTCAGCAGTTTTTAAAAACCGGCTATAAGGAGCTCAACATTCCGGCAAATGCCGATGGTACCCACAAGCTCGATACAAACTCGTTTCATATATGGCCGCGCAAAGAGTTTATGCTTATTGCCATGCCTAATGTAGACGGCAGCTTTACCTGTACGCTGTTTATGCCTTTTGAAGGGCCCAACTCTTTTGGCAGCCTTAAAGACAAAGAAACGCTCCAGGCCTTTTTTGCCACGCATTTTCCATCTACCATAGATGTGATACCTAACCTTGTAGAAGACTTTTTTAAAAACCCTACCAGCACGCTTGTAACCATGAAGTGCTACCCGTGGGTGTATCAGGATAAAGTGGCGCTTATAGGCGATGCCTGCCATGCTATAGTGCCTTTTTATGGGCATGGTATGAATGCCGGTTTTGAAGATATAACCATACTTGCCCAGATGATGGATCAGTATGGCGATGACTGGACAACCATACTGGCAAAATACCAGGAAAGCCGCAAGCCTAATGCCGATGCCATTGCAGAGCTGTCCTACCGCAATTTTATGGAGATGAGCACAGATACGGCCAGCGAGGCATTTTTACTGCGCAAAAAGATAGAAAAGTGGTTTAGCGAAAAGCATCCTGATAAATGGCTGCCATTATACAGCAGGGTAACCTTTAGCCACCGCCCTTATGCCGAGGCCCTCGCCATAGGCGACAGGCAAAAGGCTATAATGAACGAAATTATGCTCATGGAGGGTATTGCTCAAAACTGGGATAAACCTGCCGTAGAAGCTCGCATATTGCAGCTGCTGGACGAATAACGTTACTGCAGCGCAGCATAAATACCATAAACTATTAACAGGCCTTTAATGTAAAGGCCTGTTTTTTTTAGTAATTTTATAATTGTTTATAAAGCTACAACGTTTTTAGTGGGTTTTGGGTACGATGTTTTTTTGCAAATCCGTAAAAACTGCGCTTAAATGGTGCGAATAACCATATCCGGAAGCGTTAAAAAATAAATTTGTGTACCTTACACAATAAAGTAAAACGTTTTATGTTATTTATAGGCAATTTAAACTAATTTGTAATAATTAATAACGAATGGTAGTTTTGAGTCTGTAAATATTAAAGATGTTTAAAAATTATCTGCAATAAGTAGGTGAGGTAATGATTATATTTTGAATAAATTATTGTTAAGAATTGAGAAAAAAAACCATTTTATTTTTTTTTAAATCCTAATCATATAAATTTGCCCATCTTATT
>JAZKDS010000107.1:1620-1960 GCA_040387455.1 Bacteroidota bacterium | reverse complement strand
CTCATAATTTAGGTTTATAATTGGTTAGTAAAGGCCCCTGCCCATCAGGGGCTTTGCTGTTTTTATAGGTTTTGGTAACCTCGCCTAAATCCTCTCCAAAGGAGAGAACTTCAGAAAATCTTAATACATAATTTGTCATGTTGAGGAACGAACATCTATTGGCGAGGATGCAAAGCGGCGTTTAGATCCTTCACTATCGTTCAGGATGACAAAATTGTTTATTATTACTGTCTGTCATGTTGAACGGAGTGAAACATCTATTCGCCGCCTTATAACTATTTGAAAAGCAGTTGCAGTACTATTATTAAGCGCCAGCCCCGTGCTGCACTCATACTGCGCG
>JAZKDS010000107.1:1353-1610 GCA_040387455.1 Bacteroidota bacterium | reverse complement strand
TCATAATTTAGGTTTATAATTGGTTTAGTAAAGGCCCCTGCCCATCAGGGGCTTTACTTGTTTTATACGCCCGCTAAACCCTTAATAAGCAAGCTTTTAATGTCAAATAATAAATGTAGCATTTTAAAGTGTATCACTTCAGTTTTTTTACTTCATTACTCTTCCCGATAGCTATCTGGATCAAGCATCCGGTGTTCTATATTAGTTTTTAAATGATACTATTGCCTTAGTGGAAAGCCTTTAGCGGGCCTGGCACT
>JAZKDS010000107.1:0-1343 GCA_040387455.1 Bacteroidota bacterium | reverse complement strand
GATTATACTGATCCTAAGAAAGCTTTGCTATAGCTTTTTCTAACTTATCTGCCATACAGTTATTCCACTCCAATTTTTCTTTTTCAGAGTGATCTGTTATGCGCTTCATTCCTAAAGCCTCGGCTAAAGAATCTTTAACATTTTGTTTATACTCGGGTGTCCATTTTTTGTTTACACTGTTTGTACATGATGCCATGAAGAAAGGCATTATAAAAATTATTAATTTTCTGTTCATATCTATATATCAATCATTAAAATTATTTATTCCAATTAATGGTATTGGTGCTTTGTGCAAGGTTGCTCAAAACATCCTGTTTCTCATCAAGCGGCGCATAAAGCTCCAGGCTCGATTTTAACAGTGTATTGTTAGTTAGCGCTGCAACTTCGCCGGCATTCATACCCGCACGGTAAAACAACCAATTACGGGCAGTAATATTTTTGCTTTCTTTATCACCTAAATAAAGTTCTTTTACCAGTATCTGTTCGTTTACCGCGCCTTGTAAAGTACTATCGCAATACAAATGGGTTTGGTTACGCGCATAATAATGGGTTAATGTTATGGTATGCCATTTACCATCATTTATTGGCATAGTGCCCGTTATTTTTTGATATTGCGGCGATGTGTATTCTAGCAAACCTTTATTTGTGATACTTATTGCGCCTACATTGCCTGTAGTATCTTTTAATTGCAAAACATCACCCTTACCATTAGCCTTAACCGTTATTGTGGTAGTAAACGGGTGTACTACATTATCAGGTTTAAAAGCTATTTGTTTGGTTTGGATGTTGATACCGGCATTATCTGTATTAATTATTGGGGGTTGTGGCTTGCCATTATTTAACGCATCAAATAATGATGGCACAATGGTGTAAGCAAGTTCCTGGTGCCCGGCATCATTTGGGTGGCCGGGGTCATGCCAGTAGGCGGGCGCCCAGTTGCCTTTTCCATTATCAACACCGCCTAATAAGTTTATTGATGGTACATCAAGGGTATTTATCCATTTATTAATTTGCTGTGTGTAGCTATAATCTGTGGCGTTAAAATCATTACGGGTATAGCAATTGGTAAGTACCGGTACATAACCGCTATCGCGGGCCAGGGTTATTAGTTTGGCAATGTTGGTTTTAAACTGATCAAACTTAATTTTGCCCGATTCATGAACCCCTTCATTACCTAATGATAATGCGATAACCACATACTTAGCTTTTTGCGGAACCAGATCTTTTTGCCAACGATTGCGCAGGCGGATGGTATTATCGCCACCGATTGATTTATTTACAGTTTTCCAGGCTTTGCCGGTACCATTATCAGCCCGTTGTTGTAATATGCGGTTAAACCTGTA
>JAZKDS010000106.1:0-1756 GCA_040387455.1 Bacteroidota bacterium | reverse complement strand
AACTTTTATCAAATTTGTATAATCAAAAATAGTCAACCTATTTTAGGACTAGTCACTCTAAATATTAAGATACTAAGTTCTTAGCACTATTATACGTTAAACCTAAAGTGCATTACATCACCATCTTTAACAATATACTCTTTACCTTCAACTTTTAGCTTACCAGCTTCTTTAACCTTAGCTTCAGTACCATACGTTACATAGTCGTTATACGCAATAACCTCTGCACGGATAAAACCTTTCTCAAAATCGGTATGGATAACACCGGCAGCCTGTGGCGCGGTATCGCCCACGTTAATAGTCCAGGCCCTAACCTCTTTAACACCTGCGGTAAAATAAGTTTGCAGATTAAGCAATGTATAAGCCGAACGTATTAATGCACTGGCACCCGGCTCTTTAAGACCAAGGTCTTCTAAAAACATCTGGCGCTCTTCATAGGTTTCAAGCTCAGTAATATCAGCTTCGGTACCCACTGCAAGAAACATAACCTGTGCATTTTCGTCTTTTACCAGTTCGCGCACCTGCTCTACATAAGCATTACCGGTTGCGGCAGCACCTTCATCTACATTACACACATAAAGTACTGGTTTAGTTGTAATAAGCTGAAAATCTTCAAGCAATTGTACTTCATCTGCATTTTGAGGTATAACCGTACGGGCCGATTTTGCCTGTAGCAAAGTTTCCCTTATCCTGTCAAGCAATGCCTCTTCGGCCTGAGCTTCTTTATTACCGGTTTTAGCAGCACGACGCACTTTTTCAAGGCGTTTTTCAACCGTTTCAAGGTCTTTTAGCTGTAATTCTATATCAATGGTCTCTTTATCGCGTATAGGGTTTACATTACCATCTACGTGGATAATGTTATCATTATCAAAGCAACGCAATACGTGGATGATGGCATTACATTCGCGGATGTTACCCAAAAACTGGTTGCCAAGTCCCTCGCCTTTGCTGGCACCTTTTACAAGGCCGGCAATATCTACAATATCTACAGTTGCAGGCTGAACGCGCTCAGGGTTAACCAGTTCCTCAAGTTTTGAAAGCCTTGGATCGGGTACATTTACCACACCCACATTAGGCTCTATAGTACAAAACGGGAAGTTGGCACTCTGTGCTTTAGCGTTAGACAAACAATTAAAAAGTGTTGATTTGCCAACATTTGGCAATCCTACTATACCTGCTTTCATTTTTAGATGCTTATTTTTTCAGGGGGCAAAGATAGTTTTTTTATAGCTGCTTAGCAACTAAGTTTCTAAGCTACTAAGCTTTATTATCCTCAGCAACTCAGCAACTCAGCACCTAAGTACCTAAGCCACTCTTTTGTGACTACTTTATGCTTTCCTAATACTTTGTTTAACATTGCAAAACTACCTTTGTATCAGTAACATATAAAAATAACATCATGAAAAATATAGCTATAGCCATTTTACTGGCGCTTGGGCTTACTGCAAATGCCCAGGTTAATAAAAACGTAACTAAAGAAACCACAACCACTACCGTAACGGTAAACGACGGCACGGGAAAACCTAAGAAAGTTACCAAAACCGAAACCACAGAAGCCAATCAAAAGATTGATATTCAGGATGCTGACAGCAAAAAACTGAACAAACAGGCCACTTATACCGATGAGCAGGTTAGCGCGTCGACTACCATACAGGGCGATGGCGTACCCACTTATTTTCAGCGCAATGGCGAGCGTTACATATTTGTAACCGATAAAACCGGTTATAAAATTGCATCGCCTAACGATAAAAGTTAT
>JAZKDS010000105.1:0-1538 GCA_040387455.1 Bacteroidota bacterium | reverse complement strand
CATTAAAATGGACGGTAAAGATAAACTTGAAGTGCGTGGCTACATGGGCATTTCGCTTTTAGGCCGCACCCAAACCTGGACAAGGGTTAAATAGTTGACTGTTAGCAAACTTTGTACCGCTTAGGGACATTGTAACAATATAAGATAAAGCCGCATTATATGCGGCTTATTTATTTTTCATCGATGCCATAGGTGATGCCGTTTTTCCTGAAGATAAATTTTAGCTCATCCAGCCTTGCATATTTCTGCATAACCATTTACATCATCGGGGTCAGGATACATTTTTGTTCCGAAACAATGGAAACATATTTCATAACAGCATAGTAGTATATCATTTTCATCATAAAACAAGATTGAGTTTCGAGGGTAATAGCACTTTATCTCCTCAAGAAGCAGGAGTTGCCCCGGCTTTCTTTTTTCTAATGTATAATTAACTAATACATGGCTTAATTGGTTTACCCAGGCTTCACTGAGTACTACTTCTTCTTTTATCAGGTAAGCACGTTCTCTATATTCGTCCATTTTAAAAGTTACTTTCTTTATAGCAGTATCATGTACAGTATCTGCTTTAGCCTGATTCAGTTCCATATCAGAAGGATACGATACCAGCACCACTTTCTTAGCTTTATTAAACGGAAACATAGCATTGCGCTCGGCTACGGTTTTATTGCCATACCAGCCGCAATCAGGATTTTCCTGAGCAGAGGAAGAGGCGATGACCGCTAAAAACGCTGTAAGTAAGAGGAGGCATTTCATGGTAAGGTTGGTTTATTCGATAGTTCGACGTTCGATGATTCAATATAAAGGTAAACACATTGTCGAAAAATCCAAAAATCCAACCATCGAATAATCAAAATTATATTCCCGCTATTCCTTTAATTTCACTTATAATCCTCAAAGCCAGCGCATCGGCTTTTTCCTGGGTTTGGGCTTCGGTATAAATACGGATAATGGGCTCTGTATTACTCTTGCGCAGGTGTACCCACTCTTCGGCAAAATCAATTTTAACACCATCTATGGTAGTAATATCCTCATGGGCATACTTAGTCGTCATGGCTTGTAATATGGCATCTACATCTATTTTCGGGGTAAGCTCAATTTTGTTTTTGCTCATATAATATTGCGGGTACGAAGCACGTAATGCCGCCACATCGGTAACGTTATTTTCGGCTAAATACGTAAGGAACAATGCCACGCCCACCAGCGAATCGCGGCCGTAGTGCAGTTCCGGGTATATAATACCGCCGTTGCCCTCGCCACCTATAATGGCATTATTTTTCTTCATCAGGTCTACCACGTTTACCTCGCCCACGGCGCTGGCCTCATAGCTTCCGCCATGTTTTTGGGTAATATCGCGCAGGGCACGGCTGGATGACATGTTGCTTACGGTGTTACCAGGTGTTTTGCTTAGCACATAATCCGCCACGGCCACAAGGGTATATTCTTCGCCAAACATTTCGCCATCGTTACTAATAAATGCCAGGCGGTCTACATCGGGGTCAACCACAATACCAAAGTCGGCTTTTTCTTCCACTACA
>JAZKDS010000104.1:0-4269 GCA_040387455.1 Bacteroidota bacterium | reverse complement strand
GCATTGCGCAGGTAATTTTTACCAAAATCATATTGGGCTACACTGGCATATAAACTTATAGCCCTGCCTGCATTGCCCAAAGGCGCATCATAATATACATCAACTGCAATGTTTGCCATATTGCTGTAAATAGTATCGGTAGCGCTAGCCCCCTGCCTCCACATGGCATCTTTTTGATACATAAACCCTGCACCTATATTAAATACTTTTTTCTCTCCCAGGTAACTACCGGTCATGTAAGGTGTAAGGTTACTTTCCTGGTCGTTAAATTGATATTGCATATAACCGTTATACTGCATTTTAGCAGGTTTAGCACTAAAGCCTGCATTTGTTGTTACGGTACTGTTATAACCTGATGTCCGTTGTATGGCCAGCGGCTGCGCCATTTGTACCCGATAATCAAGCTTACCCAGCTTTCCTTTAGCAAATACTGAGAGCTTTCTTAAAAACTGGTCGGTAACATCATTTGTTGCCTGCTGGTATAACGGCGCATCAAGCCCCATTATTGATCCAGCCGATGGCGCCGCAAAGCGCGCCAGGCCACTCCATCCGCTTAGGCCCATACCCATGCTTAGCCTTGCTTTATCTATGGCATATTCGCCATAAGCATCATGCACAAAAAAGCCCTGTTTCCTTTCGCTAAGTGCATTAAAATTATTTTCTCCAAACTGGCTGTAGGCAAAAACCCTGTCAGTAAGCTGGCCATACATTTGCACTCTGTACCTGCGTATGCCTATATCTGCACCGCTGCTTTTATCATAGCCGTATACCGTGGTCCCCGGATTATATTGGGCCGACCGTAACCATGCCTGGGCAAGAAATGTAAACTTTACATAATTGCTGCCATCATCATTAAGGTACAGTTTCCTGTCTTTAAAAAAATTGTTTTGTTGTGGGGCTTCCTGCTGCTGTGCCCTTAGGTTTGGTACTACCAGTAACAAAGCCAGACTGTGGCAGGTTATTGATAGCAGGTTTTTAATTTTGCTGTTAATCATAGTAAGTTGTAATTATGCCCGGAGGCTTTAAACTACAAATTTAAGCCTTACAATTTAAAAAAAGGAATACCGGTCAGCAAACAGGCAGTGCTACCGCCGGTATTCCGGGCAATTAACAACTTATATTTTTATGTAAACAGCAAATTTAGAACCCCTTGCACAGGGAATACATTATAGAATATTTAGGTAATGCAAGCAGAAAATTCCAAAAGCTGGTTATTGCCGGATAGGAATTATAAATTAAGAAATAGCAAGTTTCCAGTTGCAATAAAGGTCATATAATGGCACTGTACATGCATCTTTACAAAGGGTAACCGGTGCAAAGCCGGCCTTAGAAGCCGTAGGAATAAAAACTTTTGAAGAAAAATAATTACCAAAAAAAGCAATTTCAACATCATTATCATCTGCACCGCTTAGCTGGTCTAAAAGACTTAAAGAAGATTCTTTATCTTCTTCAGGGCTTAGCACATACTTTAATAATGATTGCTCTTTTTCTTTAGTATGATGAGAAGTAACCTTACCTGCAACGCCTTTTGCAAAGCCTGCAGTAAGGAAAAATAACACAAGCATGAAGCTTACTAAGCCTTTATTGTTATTTGTTATTTTTCTTATTACTTTCATTCAACATTAGAATTTCTAATACAAAGGTATGAGAATTTCATAATACAAAACGCAATCTAGGTTAAGTTTTTTCAAAAAAATATCCCGAAATTATATTCCGGGATATTATATCGTTTTTTACTGAATAATTTACTATTCGTGGGTATTGGTTGGTTTTTCCGCATCCCTGTCATACTTGCAGCATCCGTGTAATGCATCATAATCTGCATCTGTAGCTTTTACCATATCGGTATCATGGCCTGTTGCTGCTACAGCTTTACGCACATCGTCAAGGCTACATTTTGTTTCATCATACACAAGGTGCAGGTCCTGATGATCGGCATGCCAATCGGCACTTTTAACGCCTTTAACACTATAAGCCGCTTTTTCTATACGCTTTTTACAGTCGCCGCAATTGCCGCTTACAGCAATTTCATCTTTAGCATTTTTATTCTTTTTTTCCTGCGCCTGCACGGCAAAGCCTGTAAGCATAACAAGCATTACTAAAATTAGTTTTTTCATTTTTAATGGGGTTTAAAGTTGTTAAATGTAATAAATTATTTGAATTGTAACGTTCTATAAAAGAACATATAAGCTACTTAATTTTAAAGCGAATACCTGCGTAATACATTTGTCCAAAAATAGGACCGTAAATAATAGAACTGTCAAAATATGGGCCAAACGGATCGGCATTGCCCACAATGGCTTTCTTTTGCTGGTAATTGCCCAGGTTTTCGGCACCTACATAGGCCTCAAAAACGCTTGAGAAAGTACGGGTAACCTGTGCGTTCATCAACGAGAATGAAGGCGAATAGTCGCCCATTTGGTATTCTGCAGGGTTGCTGCCGGTATAAGGCAGGCGCTGTTTGCCCATCCAGTTATAGGTAAAGTCAAACTTCCATTGCTTGCCACCATCTCCTATATGCGTTTCATAAGCTATGTTTGTAAAAAAGCGGTTTTTTGCCTGTAGTGGGCGCTCAAATGTACCGGTAGTATAATCGGTTTTAATATCATAATACTTATAAGCCGTACGGATATTAAAGTGGTGTGTAATTTCATAATTAAACTCTACCTGCAGGCTGTTTGCATAACTTTTGCCATCAAGGTTATAAAAGTGAGCCTGCTGTGGCGATGCATATAAGTCTACCACTACCTGGTTTTGGAAATCAGTCCTGTAAAAGTCTACAACAAACTCGGCGTTTTTATTAAATAGCACAAAACTCTGTACAAAACTCACACCATAGTTCCAGGCAATTTCAGGATCAAGACCATAAACTTTTCCGCCAGAGTTCATAATCATCAACTCGCGCGAGCTACCAAAAAGCGACTGGTTCTCAGCAAAAACGTTAGCAGCCCTTTTGCCACGCCCGGCAGAAGCACGAATAGTTCCTCCCTCCCACGGGTTGTAGCGCAGGTGTGCACGTGGAGTTAAAAAAGCACCAAGACGGTTATGATAGTCAAAACGGCCGCCCAGTATAAAGCTCAGGTCGTTATTGTTATCATAGGTATATTCAAAAAAGGCACCGGCAGAGTTATCTATACGGCTATAATCAGTAGTACCCATATCGGCCGTGCCCACAAACTCTCCATAATTATCATAGGTAAAGTTAAGCCCGGTTGAAAACTTATTCTTTGCATTATTGATTATAGAGCTAAAGATAAGGTTAGAATAGGCACTTTTCTGCTCTATATCATAAGTACGAAAACCAAAATAAGACTCCTGGTTGTGCCAGTTAACCGCTGCCTGAACACCTACACTTTGCCAAGGCATATCGGGCCATACATAGCCCAGCTTTGCCGAAGCATCAAGCTTATCGGTATTTATTTCGCTGCCCCAGTGGTTTGTGGTAAATTTATCTGTGTCCGGGTCAAAATCTACCTCTCCGGCCTGCTTTTCATCGCGCATATAGCGCAGGTTCATAAAACTAACCCAGCCTTTTTCCAGATCGGTATACTGCCAGCGGTTCATTATATTTATCTGCTTACCCAGCGGGTTATCTAAAAATCCATCGTCGTTCATGTCGTTTTTACCCACGCGTGTATTACGGTGTACAAAAAGAGTAGAACTCCATTTATCAGAAAACTTTTTATTAAAATGGGTATTCAGCTCAAAACGGCTATCGGTTGATCCATATGCATTTAAAAAGAACGGATCATCATTGGCCGGCTTAAGAAGCTCGTAGTTTATCTGGCCCGAAATACTTTCATAACCATTGATAACCGGGCCTGCACCCTTAGTTATCTGTATACTTTCTACCCATGTGCCTGGAATAAACGACAGGCCAAAAGCCTGGCTTGCACCGCGCACGGCCGGTATATTTTCTTCGGCAATAAGCAGGTAAGGACTACTAAGACCCAGCATTTTTATCTGGCGGCTGCCGGTAAGGGCATCGCTAAAACTAACGTCTATAGAGGGATTAGTTTCAAAGCTCTCAGCTATATTACAACAGGCTGCTTTTAGCAGTTCTCCATGCCCCATATTGGTAGTATTGAGTGCTGTAGATTTTTGACGTTCAAGGGTTTTACGCTTTTTTTCAAGCAACACCTCGTCAATAACATTTTCGCCATCAGGGGTTAGCTTATGGTCAATGTATTGTGCTGAAGTAACATCAAGTGTATCTGTTTTATAACCCAGATAAGATATAACCAGTTTGTTATATTCCGGAGTGTAAGG
>JAZKDS010000103.1:0-3087 GCA_040387455.1 Bacteroidota bacterium | reverse complement strand
TTAAGGCCGCGCCAGTAAAAATTTTCGCTAAGCACTTTGCCTGCGGCATCTTTTAATTTTAGCCTGATAAAATGCACATCGGTAAGGCCGTTAGTATCGGCATCGGCGCTGTATACTTTCATATCAAATAACGAATAGCCCCAGCCAGAACCGCGCTTAACACCCTGCATCCTTACATAGCGGGCAGGCGTTTCGTTAAACGATAATGCTTCGGGGCCCGGCTTGCCTTGTTTTACCATAACTCCGTCGGTCCAGTTTTGTCCATCCGTACTCAGCTGAATTTTATACTCTTTAGCGTAGGCGTTTTCCCAGTTAAGCACCACACGGTTTACCATGTGCTCCTGCTGCAAATCAACAGTTATCCATTCTTCATCCTTATTATCGGCAGACCATCGGCTGCTGTCGTTACCATCGTTTATATTTTGGGTATTGCCGCCAGAAGAAGCCACTACCGGTTTTTGATAGGCCAGATCTTTTTGGTTGCTGTAAAACGGAATTACAAAACTTTCGGTAGCGGTATCAGAAAACGAATCAACCCTGCCCGATTGCCTGAATTTAACCACTTCCTTGCCATCCATGTTATACACAGCGGCTTCAGCCTGCAGGTTTTTATGGTCGGTAGCACTGGTATTAATGGCTTTAACCGAGTTGGTTGTAGGGTCCCACAATATGTGCATGGGCTCACACGCCGATTTTACCCCCCAGTAAGCACCGGTAAGGTCATAATAATAATCATACGTTTGCCATACCATGCTTGGATAAGCGCTCTGGCTCATCCATATCATTATACCCGATGCATCTTCCCACATATTGGCCAACCAGCCTTCATACATGGCTTTATTGGTTTCAATGTTTAAAAACTGAGCTTTTTTAGTGTAATCGTCAATACCTGTTGGCACACCATAACGCTCTGTTATGCTCCTGTAATAATCATCTGGGGCTGCATTACCGGCATTGGTGCCAAAATAGTGCTTGTTCCACATCTCGTTGCGTGGCCAAAGGTCTTTTTCGGGTAAAAATTTTCTTAAGCTTTCTACATTTGGAAAAACTGCTGTACCTATCTCGGTGCGTAATCCCCAGCCGGGTCCATCGCCGGTACCAAAATAAGCCGCCGGATACTTGGTAAAATACCACCTTGGATCTTTATTACCCCAAAGGCCGCTACCGCTTAGGTTTCCGGTGTTAGAACACGGTTGGTACAGGCGGTCGTTACCATCAAATGTTTTAATGTCTTCTGCAATCCAACCGTTTAACGGCGGCTGCGGATAACCCTCGTTATTACCACACCATACGGCAATACACGCATAATTGCGGTAACGTTTTACTTTTTCTACCACATTTTCATTAAAGGCATAAATATCTTCAGGGAGAGTTGGGTTAGCATTCAGCCAAAAATCATCCCATACCATCATGCCATATTTATCGCACGCCTGGTAAAACTCTTCATCGGTAGTGCTGCCCAGCCAGTTGCGCACTATGTTATAGTTCATTTCTTTGTGCAAACGTAGTTTAAGGTCATACTCTTGCCCACGTGCACGAAGCATATACTCGCTCATACCCCAGTTGCCGCCCTTTAAAAAAACGCGTTTACCGTTGATGGAAACATGCAGCACGCCGCCTTCGGTATCATAGCTGTATTGTCTTATACCAAATGTTACTTTTTGCACATCGGTAACCTCATTACCCAGTTTAAGCTTAAACTCGCATGTATAGAGGTTAGGGTCGCCATAGCCATTAGGCCACCACAGTTTAGGGTTGGCAATGCTCAGTTCTTTATATTGTTCTTTAGAAAGACTAACGGTAGCAATCCTTCCGGCCTCTACATCAAACTTTTTGCTAAACGTAATATTACCCGGCATAATGGTACCAGTAAGCTCGCCCTGCTGATTTTGTGCCGATACATTTCTTACATCTACTTTTATACTGATATCAGCACGCGCATTGCTGGGCAAATCGGTACGAATCCATGGGTCTTCCATTACAATTTTGCCGGTGTTGCTCAGGTAAACATCATCTACAATACCCGAGTTTAACCCTGGAACATACGGAATCCAGTCCCAACTGGCGCTTGCAAGGTAGGTAGGGCTGCCGTAGTTATTAAGCGGAAGCTTAGGTATACTTACCAACACTGCCAATACATTGCTACCGCTGCGGTTTATTAGTTTTGTAATGTCTAATTTACCGCGCTGCATCATGCCACTAAGTGTAGCGAGTTTTTTACCGTTAAGGTAAATATCGCCCATGCGGTTAATGCCCTCAAAGTTTAGCCATATTACTTCCTGTTTAAAATCAGCCGGAATGGTAAACTCAGTACGGTACCAGTAGCTGCGATCATATTCAGAGCGGTCAACGTTATGTATGTTGTCGCCAAAGTTGGGGTCTTTTTCAAGCCCGGCCACTACATAAGAATTAAATACCGTGCCCGGTACTACTGCGTTTACCCATCCGTTTGTGCTATAACCCAATTTTAGTATGGCAATGCTATCGGCGCCTACTTCGGCCAAAGGCTTAAGCTTCCAGCCGCCCTGCGGATTGTTTAGAGATGCCTTACCGGTTTGTGCTCGTGCTGCCATAGACAGCAGGGCCAAAAAGGAAAGACAGATATGTTTTTTTAGACTTTTTTTCTTCATGGTTGTATGTTGTCCTGTTATTTTTTGAGGAAACAGGAACCCCTAAAAATGCCAAATTTGAATGAAGGCCATTATAAAAGTCTCGCATCTCTTATAAAAAACCTCCATCCAATTTGACAAAATAACCCAAACTGTAACTAATTAAATACCGGGCAGGCAGAACCCATAGCATGCCCGGCAATAATATAAATGAAAACTAAACTATTCTATTAATAACCCGGGTTTTGGTCTTCCGGATTAATTTCGTCGTTCTGGCTTATCTCACTCAATGGAATAGGATAACGGTTGTGGAAATCTGAAATACTACCATTTTGGTGTGCCCATTTGTTCCTTGCACCTACAAGCTCAACAAGTTTACCGGTACGTAGCAGGTCAATTCTTCTCCATCCTTCAAAGGCAAGTTCGCGCATGCGCTCATCAAGTATCCTTATCCTGAATTCATTTTGAGAAAGGCCGC
>JAZKDS010000102.1:1662-4128 GCA_040387455.1 Bacteroidota bacterium | reverse complement strand
TTAAAGAGCCGCAGTCACCTTCATAAAGCGCCATAATTACGGGCTGTGCCGTTCCTGTAAAACCGGAAAGACTAATACTATTAACGGTTGATGTAGCCGTAAACTGGTACCAGATATCTTTACCGCTTATAGATGGCGTGGCACATGATGCTGACGGTACCGTAGATGCCGTAGCCGCTGTAAATGAAGCTGTGGTTGTACTTGTACACGCTGCACCTGTATTTACAGTAAGGGTTGTGGCATTGGCACACTCATCATTAGGTGGTGCAACAAAAACCTCATTGGGCACATATTTAGAAAAAGCATTGTATTGAAAACATAACAAGCTGAATAACAGCAGTAATTTTTTATTCATTAGGCGAGTATTATGGGCTTTAAAATTATGTTAATTATGCTTAGTAAACAACCATACGGCAGCGATTACGCTAATTATAACGCGTTTTTTCGGTATATGTGTGCAAATAGCGCTAAATTTCACATATTAGCTTGAAAATATTATATTATAAACAACCCAAAAACAAAAAGCCCTACCGCAAAAATGTGGCAGGGACTCTAAATCTTGGCTATTGTTTGTGGTTAGTACACTATCTCCCTATTCACCTTTCCTGAAAAGTATTGATTTCTAAAACAATAACTTTATTGCCATACAAAGACATTTAAAGGTTTAAATAGCATTTAAGCACAAAAAAAGCCTCCTTATCAGGGAGGCCTTAAAAAAATAAATATCGTTATGGTTTTAGGCCTGCTGCCTTAAATAAGCCATTTTAATTGCAACAATAGCTGCCTCAGTGCCTTTGTTGCCATGTTTACCACCGCTACGGTCTATAGCCTGCTGCATGGTATTATCAGTTAGCACACAAAATACAACTGGTACATCTGTTAGTACATTAAGGTCTTTAATACCTTGCGAAACGGCTTCGCACACAAAATCAAAATGCTTGGTTTCACCCTGTATAACGCTGCCTATAGCAATAACGGCATCTACATTTTGGGTTTCAATCATTTTTTTTGAAGCATACACCAATTCAAAACTACCCGGTACATCCCAGTAAACTATGTTTTCCTGCGGTACACCGTTATCAAGCAAAGCCTCAACAGCACCTTTATAAAGGCCTGAGGTTATGTTTTCGTTCCACTCAGAAACAACAATCCCAAACCGAAAATCTTTCGCGTTTGGGATTGTGTTTTTATCGTAAGCAGATAAATTTTTATTTTCTGTAGCCATAAAATAATTATTCTTCCAGCTTAGCTATGTAAGCATCTGCAAGGCCAGCCTCCTGAGAAGTGCTGTATTTTTCTTTAATTTCTTTAAAGTATTTAAGAGCCTCAGCTTTTTTGTTAAGCACTAGAGACAGGGTAGCAGCTTTGTTTAACCAGTAAGGTGCAATTGCAGCATTAGTGGTAGCTTTAGCAGCCTCGTCATAATAAGTAAGGCCTTTTTCCTGATACTCTTTAGTATTAAGCTGAACATAAGCATCGCCGGTAGCACCTTTAGCCTGAGCTTTTAGCACTTCGTCATCTGTTTTAAATGCGTCAAGATGCTCAACAGCCTCTTTATACTTACCTATGTTAAGGTAAGCCACACCTGCATCATAATGTGCAAGGTTAGCAGCTGCTGTACCTTCATGGTTTTTAATAACATCTAAAAGGCCTAATTTGCCTTCACCACCTTTTAACGCAAGGTTAAAAAGAGAATCATTAGCAGCAGGTGCATTTAGTGCATTGCCAAAATATTTTTCTGCCTGAAACATATCGTTTGCAGCCTCATCTTCTTTAGGAGAAGCAACAACTTTATCATAAGCAAGGTAACCTATCGTTACAAGAGCTATTGCTGCAACTACACCAAAAATAAGTTTTTGGTTCTTTGCAACCCACTCTTCGGTTTTGTTAGCGCCTTCGTCAAGTTTATTAAATACTTCGGCAGTTGTGCTGTTGCCGTCAAAGGTTTCTTCAACCGGCTGTTCAACAACTACTTTCTCTTCTTCAGGCTTTGGTGCTTTATAACCTCGTTTATTATATGTTGCCATTTATTTTATTTTAGTGAGCGCAAAAATAAAATTTTTATTGAATATTGAAACACCTTTTTGTCGATATTTTTCAATAATTTGCACCTTATCTAAAAAAGGCCGTCTATTTATGGATGGTTTTCATACTCAGCGCCATTTTACAAATGCACTTAAAGAATTTATCACTTATAAACTACAAAAATATTGAAGAGGCCATTTATGACTTCGATGTTAAGATAAACTGCTTTACCGGCCGTAATGGTGTGGGCAAAACTAATGTGCTCGATGCCATTTACCACCTGGCTTATGGCAAAAGTTATTTTAATCCGCTGGCGGTGCAAAACATAAGGCACGGCCAGGATTTTTTTGTAATTGAAGGCACATTTGAAAAAAACGAACGTGCTGAGCAGGTGGTGTGCAGCCTGAAAAAAGGCCTTAAAAAAGTACTGAAACGCAACGG
>JAZKDS010000102.1:0-1652 GCA_040387455.1 Bacteroidota bacterium | reverse complement strand
ACGGCAAAGCGTATGATAAATTTAGTGAGCATGTTGGGTTTATACCGCTTGTAATTATATCGCCATCAGATAACGACCTGATTGTTGAGGGCAGCGAAACCCGACGCAAGTTTCTTGATACCGTTATCTCTCAGCTTGATCCGGTTTATTTGCAGGAGCTTATTAATTATCAAAAAGTAGTAGCGCAACGCAATGCCCTGCTTAAATATTTTGCCCTGAACCATACTTTTGACCGCGATACATTATATATATATAACGAACAGCTCAACACTATGGGGCAAAATATATTTGAAAAGCGCAGGCGGTTTTTAGATGATTTTGTGCCAATATTTAGTAAGCACCACCAGGCCATAACAGGCTCTGAAGACGAAGTACGCCTGGTTTATGACAGCCAGCTGCACCAAAAATCTTTAATGGAGCTGTTTGAAGAAAACCTGCAACGCGACCGTGTATTGCAATACACCAGCGTAGGCATACACAAAGACGACCTGCTTTTTGAAATACAGGGACATCCCATTAAAAAATTTGGCAGCCAGGGCCAACAAAAATCCTTTCTAATAGCCCTAAAGTTAGCTCAGTTTGAATTCATTAAAAAACAAGGCGGTGTATTGCCCATACTACTGTTTGATGATGTATTTGATAAGCTGGACGAATTCAGGGTACAAAAAATAGTCCAGATGATTGATGATAAGGTCTTTGGCCAGATATTCATAAGCGATACCCACCCTGAACGAACCGAGGCTATTGTTAAAGAAACACACCAGAGCTACAAGATATTTAATATGTAGGCCTCATTTTTAATTTGAGGACTTGGTTGGCCGACAATTCGTAATTCATAATTTGAAATTTATATTTATCTTTAGGTATGATAACAAAAGATACCCTTCAGTTTTTAGAAGACTTAAACAACAACAATAACCGCGACTGGTTTCAGGCAAACCAGGATCGGTATGAAGATTATAAAAAAGATTACCGCAATACCGTTGATGAATTTCTTGAGGTGATGAAACCCCTTGATGATACGCTGGATCAGTTGGAGTTTAAAGACTGCTCTTATCGCATAAACCGTGATATACGCTTTAGTAAAGATAAAACGCCCTATAAAACCCACATGGGTGTATGGATGTGCGAGGGCAAAAAAAAAACCAACCTTGCCGGCTACTATGTGCATATAGAAAACGCTACTGCCTTTGCCGGTGGTGGCCTGTATATGCCTGAAGCCGCCGACCTTAAAAAAGCGCGCCGCGAGATAGATGGCTTTTATGAAGAGCTGGAAGAAATACTGGCCAACCCTGAGTTTAAAAAAATATACGGCGGCCTGGAGCAGGGAGATGGTATGGTATTAAAATCGGCACCGAAAGATTTTGACAAAAACCACCCCGCTATTGAGCTGCTTAAATACAAAACGTTTTTAGCCACCACAAAAATTTCTCAGAAAGAGCTGTTGGATAAAAACTTTATAAAAAATACCGCCGAAAAACTGATTGTCCTTAAGCCCATGATTGAATTTTTTAACCGTGCGCTAACTACCGAATAGTGCTAAAGGCCTACTTTTGTACCCGTAAACCAACCCAAATTCTGAATGGAAATTCAAAAAAACTACCCGCTTAAAGAATACAACACCTTTGGCATCAGCGCCTTTGCAACAGAAT
>JAZKDS010000101.1:0-2405 GCA_040387455.1 Bacteroidota bacterium | reverse complement strand
GCTGCGGCCACTACCCTGCACCCTATTGGTGCGCTTACAAAAGGCAGCGAAGGCAAGGATATTGCCGAAATGTTTGACATGAAAAATGCCGGTGCCGTGGCCTTTGGCGATTATAATAAATCACTTCAGGATGCTAACCTGCTTAAAATAGCGCTGCAATATGTGCAGGACTTTAACGGGCTTATTATTACCTACGCACAAGACGATAAAATTAAAGGTAAAGGAGTGGTGCACGAAGGTATCATCAGCACACAACTTGGCCTTAAAGGCATACCCTCTTTAGCCGAAGAATTGCAAATTGCCCGCAACCTTTACCTGCTGGAATATACCGGTGGTAAGATGCATATACCTACCATAAGCACGGCAAAATCTGTACAGCTTATTAAAGAGGCTAAGGCTAAAGGATTGCAGGTTACATGCAGTGTAAGTATACACCATTTATTGTTTACAGATGCTGTACTTACCGACTTTGACAGCCGTTATAAAGTGGCACCTCCATTACGTTTAGAATCTGATCGTAAAATTTTGATAGATGGTGTTTTAGACGGTACCATTGACATCATTACTTCAGATCATAACCCGATAGATATTGAAAACAAAAAGCTTGAATTTGACCTTGCTAAAGACGGTACTATAGGCCTGGAAAGTGCTTTTGGGGCGCTGAATACCCTACTGCCCCTTGAAGTTATTGTCGAGAAATTTACTGCCGGTAAACAGCTGTTTGGCTTTACCAATATGGATATTACTGAAGATGCACCGGCAAGCTTTACACTGTTTAACCCGGAAGGCGAATGGACTTTTAGTAAAAAAGATATTCAGTCAAAATCTAAAAATTCGGCATTCCTGGGGCATCAGCTTAAAGGCAAGGCTTACGGCATTTATAACAATGGTAAATTAGTAATAAACGGATAATATGAAAAGGATACTGATTTATGCATCCGCTATTGTGGTTGCCATATCCTGCCAGGATGTGAAGCAAAAAACCAAAGAAACACTAAACAAAGGTGGCGAAACCGTGGGCGAACTGGCAACCGAAGTGGGCGAAGGTATAAGCGAGGGTATAGACCGCACACTGGAAAGCAAAGTGGTATTAAGCGAAAGCCTTAGAGCTAAGGGTATTGCTGTGGGAAAATTTAAAATTGAGGCCGACTCTATCAATAATAAGGATTACAACGATAACAAACTGGTAATTTACCTGGCAACTGAAAAAAATTTTAACGGTACGCTTACCTTTAAAGTAACCGATAAGAAGGGTGTTGAGTTTGGCCGTAAACAACTTGCAATTAATAGTAAAGCAGGGAATGCGGCATATTATGATGTAGTGTTTGACCCACGCACTGATATGGAAATTAAAAGCACAATTGAAATACAATAAATGGACCCAATAACCGAACAAGGAAAAACAACCGCAATAATAAGCTACTTAACCATTATTGGCACATTGATAGCTATTGTGCAAAATAGCGAACATAAGAATCCTTTTGCCTCGTTCCATATACGCCAGGCATTAGGCACCATACTACTATTTTTTTTACTGGGTTACCCAATTGGTTATTTTGATAGCTGGGCGGTAACCGCCGGATTTTATACATTTTTCTTTATCCTGTGGGTGTATGGGTTTTTAGGAGCAATACAAGGCCAAAAAAATGTAGCACCCTTGTTAGGACCGCTTTTTCAAAAATTGTTTAAAGGACTATAAACATGTCATCATCATTATATCACCTGGTTAGGGAACCAAAAGTAAAAAAAGACAAAAACCCGCTACTATTGCTTATTCACGGGTATGGCAGTAACGAAGAAGACTTATTTGGCTTTGCTGCACAGCTGCCCGATGAATACTTTATCATATCTGTACGCGCACCTTACAATTTGCAAGGCCAGGGCTTTGCATGGTATGCCATAAACTTTGATGCCGGCATGAACAAGTTTACCGATGATGTACAGGCACGCCAATCGCGCGATTTGATTGCACAGTTTATAGACGAAGCCATTGCCGCCTATCCTATTGATAAAGATAATGTAACGCTTATTGGCTTTAGCCAGGGCGCTATATTAAGCTATGGGGTATCTTTAACCTATCCTGAAAAAATAAGCCGTGTAGCAGCTCTAAGCGGCTACCTGCACCCTGAAATTATTGGTAATGACTTTGCAAAAGAAAAGGTTTCTCATCTTAAATATTTTGCATCGCACGGTATTGCAGACCAGGTTATTCCGGTTGAATGGGCACGCAAGGCGCCGGAGTTTTTAAAGACTTTAGGCCTTGAAGCAGAGTACCATGAATATAATGCAGGACATGGTGTTGCACCACAAAATTTTTATGATTTGCTGGCTTTTTTGAATAAATAAGTATTTTTTTTCAGACACGAATTTCACAAATTAGCACAAATCAATTCGTGTAAATTTGT
>JAZKDS010000100.1:0-2783 GCA_040387455.1 Bacteroidota bacterium | reverse complement strand
TGGTTAAGATCAATAAAGTTACCGACGGACTAAAAGGCAATTTTTATGCTAAAGTAGAAGCCTTTAATCCCGGACACTCCACTAAAGATAGGATTGCCCTTTATATTATTGAAGAAGCCGAAAAAAGAGGCATACTAAAACCAGGTGATACCATTATTGAAACCACGAGTGGCAATACAGGTTTTAGCGTGGCAATGGTTAGCATCATAAAAGGCTATGATTGCGTACTTGCTGTAAGCTCTAAATCGTCGAGAGATAAAATAGACATGCTGCGTGCCATGGGTGCTAAGGTATACGTTTGCCCTGCAAATGTATCTGCCGATGACCCCAGGTCTTACTACAGCGTTGCAAAACGTCTGCACGAAGAAACTAAAGGCAGTGTGTACATAAACCAGTACTTTAATGATCTTAACGTAGATGCCCATTATAAAACCACCGGCCCTGAAATATGGGAGCAAACCGGAGGTAAAATTACCCACCTTATCGCTTGTAGCGGTACCGGGGGTACTATAAGCGGTACTGCACGTTTCTTAAAAGAGCAAAATCCAAATATCAAAATATTAGGTGTTGATGCTTTTGGTTCGGTACTTAAAAAATACCACGAAACAAGGGAGTTTGACATTGATGAGATTTATCCGTACCGTATAGAAGGGCTGGGTAAAAACCTTATACCTACTGCTACAGACTTTGATGTTATAGATAAGTTTATAAAAGTATCTGACGAAGACAGCGCACACGCTGCACGTTATATAGCCAAGACCGAAGGCCTTTTTGTAGGTTATACAAGTGGTGCCACACTACAGGCGGCACGCCAGTATGATGAGGCAGGCGAATTTGACGAAAACAGCAACGTAATCCTTATATTCCCTGACCACGGCTCACGTTATATGAGCAAAGTGTTTAGCGATGACTGGATGAATGAGCAGGGCTTTTTTGATAGCGTTAACCTTGAAGAGGCACAAAAAATAGAATTTATTAAGTAAGTATTTACTTTTTATGATACAAAACTCCGGACACATCATCCGGAGTTTTTTTATGCCCAAAGCTTTGCAAATCAATTTGCAATAAAAACGCATTGGTATATATTTTAAGCAGCCGGTTGTTTATAAACAAAAAACTCCGGATAGGACATCCGGAGTTTTTTTTATGCAGCAATTTAACGACGTAATTTAAATCTGCTACTACTATTACTTTGCCAAAAGTTGGTACAAATGTAACGTTGCAGTCAGTACAAAACAATCCCTATAAATGGGTATATTTTATATAAAAAAATGCCACCCGCGTGTGTATACGGATGGCAGCAAATAAAAAATCAACTAAGTATGAAACTTTTTAGAGCATGGTAAACGCCCCTGAGCCGCTCCGTTTAAGGTCTTTTATAAGTGGATTGCCGGTAAAGGTTATGGTGCCGTTACCCTTTATGCGGCCCGTAATGGCTTTTGTACAGTTGGCCTGTACTTCGCCGGGGCCAGATAGTAATGCGGTTACATTTGTGGCCTCAAGGTCATACGCATGCACAGAGCCGCAGCCAATAATTTTACAGGTAAAGTTTTGTGCGCTGCCTTTAAGTTTAACCTCACCCGCACCTAAAACCCAGGCTTCAACATTGGTGGCGCTGGTTTTTAAGGCTATGGTGCCACAGCCATCTACACTTACTTTTATGTCTGTTTTAATGGTCTTATCAACATCAATACTTCCGTTGCCCTTAAGGTCTATCCGGCCTAATGCGGTAAAGGGCACTTCAATTTGTACATGGTTTTTTTCGGGGATTATAAAACCATCTGTAAGGCCTATGCTAAGGGTGCCATTTGTTACTGTGGTAACAATCTGGGTTAGCATGGCTGCTTCGCCTTTAAGGGTTATGGTACCGGGCTCACCCGATACTAATGTTACTTCAAAAGGGCCGTCTACTTTAATATTTTGGTAGGCGGTAAGCTTGCACTCCTGTTTTGTATTTTTTTCTAATATCGTTGCCTGGTGGGCCGTTGCCGGCAGGGCAATACATACCCAGGCTGCAAACGCGATTGCTGCTTTTTTCATAAAGGTTCGTTTTTGATTGATGATGATTGATGATTGATTGCAAACAGGTAATGTTATGCCATTTTATTGCTTAATGTTTTATTTTAATAGACGTATAGAGCTTTAAAAGGGTTGCACGGGGGGCATATTTTTACAGTTTGGTCATGCTTATATCGCCGTAGTCAGATTGTATATTTATGCGCGCCGAACCACTGCTGCGGTAAAAACCCTTATAAGAATTACTTGAGCCTGATTCTTTCTTTTCCTGAAGCGTAAAGTTTTGCAGGCCGCTAACATCGGCATACCTAGTTTTTGCCTGGAAATCAAAAGCATGTGCAGCATCATATTTTAAGTTGATATCGCTGTACTGACCGTTAATATACACCTCGCGGGTATCTTTAGTTATCCGGTTTACCCTTATATCACCATACGTTGTGGTAAGGTTTAACATCATAGATATGGTACCAAAGGTAACATCGCTATAGCTGCAGTTGCCGGTAACCTCGGCAGCACTGTCTACCTTAATATCTCCATAAGATGCTTTTAGGTTAAGCCTGCGGGCAGTGCCTATTTTAACATCGGTATATTCGGCATTTAGTATAAGCTCTTCGCCCGCCTTGCCTATTTTTAGCTTACTGTACTGCGCATTTATTTTGGTTAGGGCTGCATAATCTATATTGGCCGCATCAGAGTATTGAAGGTTAATTTCGTTTTTAGTACCATTTAGTTCATCTGCCCCAAAGTTGCCATACTGCACATTTACT
>JAZKDS010000099.1:3830-14357 GCA_040387455.1 Bacteroidota bacterium | reverse complement strand
TTGACTATAGCAGGTATGATGGGCTCCACCGGCATAAATCCATGCGGCACATCCGGTTTTCATATCAGGTAGCGGTTTCCACAATACGCGTGCCACCGGTAGGTTAGGCAGGTCGTTTACGGGCTCAACAGCCTCAACTTCGTTAACAATCATCCTGAAACGGTTACCCATATCTACAATAGATGCATTAAGGGCAGCGCCACCGGCTACATTAAATACAAGCCTTGCAGGATCTGCCTTGCCACCTATTCCAAGCGGGTGCACCTCAAGGGTTGGTTTTGTGCTCGCAAGCGATGCATCTACCTCAAGCATGTGCGAGCCTAATACAAGCGAGTTGCTCGGGTCAAAATGATAGGTATAGTCTTCCATAAAGGCGTTACCACCAGGAAGCCCTGCACCCATAACTTTAAACGCACGCACAAGGGCAGTGGTTTTCCAGTCGCCTTCGCCAGCAAAGCCATAACCGTCAGCAAGTAAACGCTGTACAGCAAGGCCCGGAAGCTGTATCATACCATGAAGGTCTTCAAACGTATCGGTAAAGCCTTTAAAGCCACCGTCTACTAAAAATTTGCGAAGCGCGATTTCAATTTTCGCTGCCTCATATACAGATGCATATCTTGAACCACCTTCTAAAAGGTCATCGGCAATGGTATATTCTTTTTTGTAAACCTCAATAAGTGCCTCAATATCGTTTGCGCTAACGCCTTCAATTAAAGCAACTAAATCGCCTATACCATAGCTGTTTACGGCAAAGCCAAACTGTAGTTCTGCCTCTACTTTATCACCATCGGTAACGGCAACATAACGCATGTTATCGCCAAAACGGGCAAACTTGGCACCCTGCCAGTCATACCAGCCTGCAGCGGCACGTGTCCATGCAGCAATCTCGGCAACAGCCTCAGGATCTTGCCAGTGACCTACAACTACCTTGCGATTTTTGCGCAGGCGCGATACTATAAAACCAAACTCCCTGTCGCCGTGTGCGCTCTGGTTAAGGTTCATAAAGTCCATATCGATAGAACTCCATGGTATATCGCGGTTGTACTGCGTGTGCAGGTGCAGCAATGGTTTTTTAAGGATGCTAAGGCCACGAATCCACATTTTAGCAGGGCTAAAGGTGTGCATCCAGGTAATAACGCCTATTACATTTTCGGCGCTGTTTGCCGCTAAAAGTGTATCATATATTTCTTCGGTAGTTTTTACCGTTGGCTTAAATACCACACGAACGGGTATTTGGTTATCTGCATCAAGGCCTGCGGCAATAGCCTTAGAGTGCTCTGCTACAAGATTTAAAGTTTCTTCGCCATATAAATGCTGGCTTCCGGTTATAAACCAAACTTCAAATGTTTTTAAATCTATCATAATGTGTGTTTGTAAAAGAATGTTATTGGTAATAGTTATTATTGGCCGTAATAAGAATCAGGACCGTGCTTGCGCTCAAAATGTTTTTTGATTAGTGCATCCTTAAGGCGGGGTGCCTGCGGATTAATTTGCTCTGTAAGGTGGGCCATTTGTGCAACAGTTTCCAGTACGGCACTGTTGTAAACCGCTTTATGCGCGGTTTTGCCCCAGGTAAACGGTGCGTGGTTGCCCACAAGTATCATCTCTACCTCTTTGTAGTCAAGGCCTTTGTCTTTAAAGCAGTTCATGATCTGGAAACCCGTTTCGTGCTCATAGTTACCTTTTATCATTTCGTCGTCCATAGGCGGGGCGCACGGAATGTCTACCGTAAGATGATCGGCATGCGTGGTTCCAAAGATGGGAATATCCCTTTGGCTTTGTGCCCACGCCGTGCCATACGTAGAGTGTGTATGTACAATACCGCCTATTTCCGGCCAGTATTTGTACAGTACTGCATGTGTTTTAGTATCAGATGATGGCCTTAGTATACCCTCAACAGTGTTACCGTCAAAGTCTACAATAACCATGCTTTCGGGCGTAAGGTCTTCATAAGGCACACCACTGGGTTTAATGGCAAATACACCAAGTTCCCTGTCTGCCGCGCTTACATTTCCAAAAGTAAAAAGGACTAAACCAAGCTTAGGCAGCTGCATATTAGCCTCATAAGCGCTTTGTTTGATATGGTCGTACTTGCTCATTATGCTAATACTGAATTTTGTGCGTGTTTCTTTTTAACTTGGCTTTCAATACTTTCACCAAGTGCTTTGTACTGGTTGTACCTGTTTTGGTACACTTCAGCATTTGCCGGGTTCGGGTCATACTCTACATCAAAACCGCGGCCCATGGCTTCCATGGCGGCTTCTACGTTAGGGTAAATACCGGCAACAACGGCGGCAAACATAGCTGCACCAAGTGCACAGGTATGTTTAAACTGGTGAATACGGATAGGCATGCCCAATACATCGGCCATCATTTGCATTACAAACGGTGATTTTTTAGCCACACCGCCTATGCCAATAATACCTTTTACCGGGATACCTTCTTCAATAAAGCGGTCTACAATGGCTTTAGCGCCAAAGCAGGTAGCCTCTGCCAATGCACGGAAAACCCTTGGTGCATCGCTGCCCAGGTTAAGCCCGCTTATGGCTCCTTTAAGTGCCTGGCTGGCATCCGGAGTACGGCGGCCGTTAAACCAGTCTATAGCAAGCTCATTGCTTGTCTCGATTGGCAACAGCGCAGCCTGGCGGCTCAGCTCGGGTATAATTTTGTCGGCCATTTCCTCCTTAAGGGCGGCGGCGGTAGCTGCATCAATTACAGCAGAATTATCTAAAAGGTTGTTCAACGGCCATGTAAGGATGTTTTTAAACCATGCATAGGTATCGCCAAAGGCAGACTGCCCTGCTTCAAGGCCTGTCATGCCCGGAATAACCGAACCGTTAACCTGGCCGCAAATACCTTTAACAAGCTTACCATCAATATCAGATTGTGGCGCTACAAGGATATCGCATGTAGAGGTACCCATTACTTTACTAAGGTGGTACGGCTCAATCTGGCCACCCACAGCGCCCATGTGTGCATCAAATGCACCAACACCCACTACTACATCTGTGCTTAGGCCCAGTTTAGCAGCCCATTCGGCACTAAGTGTACCGGCAGCAACATCGCTGGTATAGGTATCGTTAAATAATTTATCGGTAATGCCATCAAGAACCGGGTCTAAAGACGAAAAGAATTCTTGTGGAGGTAGCCCCTCAAATTCTTCTGCCCAAAGTGCCTTGTGGCCGGCAGCACAACGGCTGCGTTTCATTTTAGTAACATCGTTTCCTCCTGTTAACAGGAACGGAATCCAGTCGCAATGCTCTACCCAGGAGTGCAGCGCATCGGCAACCGATTTATCTGCCCTTACAGTACGGAGCAGTTTTGCCCAAAACCACTCAGACGAGTATATACCACCTACATATTTAAGGTAATTGGTATCAAACTTAGTGGCATGTGCATTTATCTCATCGGCCTCGGCAAGTGCGGTATGGTCTTTCCAAAGCACAAACATAGCATGTGGATTGGTTTCAAAACCTGCCGTTAATGCCAGTGGTGTACCTGTTGCATCTACTGCTACCGGTGTAGAGCCGGTGGTATCTACCGATAGGCCTTTTACAGCTTTGGCAACGCTTTCGCCGCCCGCCAGCTGTATACAATCTTTTATAGTAGCCTCAAGTCCTTCTATATAATCCAGGGGATGCTGCCTGAACTGGCTTGCCGAAGGGATGCAGTAAAGCCCCTGCTGCCAGCGTGGATAGTTATATACTGATGATGCTATCTCTTCGCCGTTGGCCGCATCTACTATAACCGAACGTACTGAATCGGAGCCATAATCTACTCCAATTACATACTGTTTATTGCTCATATTTAACCTAAATTAATAAGTGTCGAAATAACACTAATTTTTTGATAAAAACAAATCTATTTGAAAAAAAATTTTTCAATAAAACACGCTTCTAATTATCAATATCGAAATTATGGATACAACATCGGGTGCTAAGCCTTTAATTTATAGGGTTCTAAATTATTGCTTAAATATAAAGCAAATAATAATTGTAGTTTATATACTTATTAATAATATTGCATTCCTAAATTACAATTATTATTCCCCTTACATAATGTATACGCCAAAAGTTTACCGCCGCGCTGTGGGTGCCATGTTTTTTATGGCAGGCATTTGTTTTTCAAGCTGGGCATCGCGCATTGCCACAATACAACAAAAACACAGCCTTAATGAAGCCGAGCTGGGCACCGTGCTTTTTGCTATTCCGGTAGGCCTCATGATATCATTACCCATAGCCAGCTGGGCCATTGCAAAAGTGGGCAGCCGCCTTGTACTGGCCATAGGCCTTGCCCTGTATGCCCTAACCCTTATAACGCTGGGCTTTGCCCCGGATGTGTGGACACTAGCCGGATGCCTGGTTATATTTGGCCTGGGCAGTAATGCTGTAAATGTATCGGTAAATACACAGGCCGTAGCTACAGAAGCAATGTACCCCAAGCCCATTTTAGCATCGTTCCATGGTTTATGGAGCATGGCAGGCTTTTTAGGTGCCGGTGTAGGTACGGTTATGATAGCGCAGGAAGTTGCACCACAAACACACTTTATTATAATGAGCGCCCTTATACTGGTAAGCATTTTTATCTGCTGGCCCTACCTGCACAACGATAAACAGCCTGTTAAAAGCGGATCGGCATTTGTAATGCCCGATAAATCGCTTATAATACTGGGGCTAATTGCTTTTTGCTCTATGATTGTAGAGGGGGCAATGTTTGACTGGACCACCATATACTTTAAAAAAGTGGTAGGCGCTACTAAAGAATGGGAAGGCGCGGGATATACTGCCGGTATGTGCTTTATGGCCGCCGGGCGTTTTGTAGCCGATGGGTTCAGTCACCGGTTTGGGCTTAAGCGCACCCTGCAGGTTAGCGGTGCACTAAGCATGTGCGGCCTTTTAATTGCAGTTATTTTCCCTACCCTTATACCTGCCATTTTAGGCTTTATGCTGGTGGGTGCAGGCATATCATCTGTAGTACCCATGATATATAGTGCCGCCGGGCGCAGTACCACCATGCAGCCGGGTGCCGCCATTGCCGCAGTAAGCACCATAAGTTTTGTAGGTTTTTTAATAGGGCCGCCGGTTATTGGCCTGCTGGCCGAAGTTTCCAGCCTTAAAATATCGTTCCTGTTCCTGGCCGTTATGGCAGCGCTGGTTGTGGTGTTTACCACCAGGGCTAAGGTGTAATATAGACTATTTTAAATGGTTCCGGAAAGCGAGATACCCAGCACACGCTCTGCTTTTTCTGAAGATATAATTTTGCCAACAGATGGCGTTTCATAACTAAATTCGGGTAAAGCAAGGCCTAGTGTTTTAGCCATCCCGGCATAGTATGCCTCCCGGGTAGGATGGTTTGCATCTGCACCAAGAAATACCTGGTTCCAGGCTTCTCTCTCAATGATACGGCTTATCATCAGGCAAGCCGGAGAAAGGTCGATTAGGTTTACGGGTGCATCGGGGTTGGCTATATCCTTACGCCCGGACAGGTGGTGTACCGGATGCCTTCCGGCACCAACAAGCCCTGAAAATCGCACAATGGTAGTCTTTAAATCATTTGATGATACAAAAACCTGTTCCGCTTCAAGCAGCTCATTAGTGTTTTCGCTCACCGTAGGCATGTTTTCGGTAATTACTGGAAACGGAAAACCATCGGCATACACCGATGTTGAGCTTACAAACAACACTTTTTTAATACCGGCACTTATAATATGCGGCAGTAAAAACTGCATCTTTTCAGGATAAGGCACCGTAGCTGTTTTTCTACCTGGCGGAATGTTAATAATGAGTAATTCGCTGCCCTCCAAAAAAGGTGCAACATCATTGGCATCGGGGTTGTTTAGGTCGATAATATAAGGCACAATACCCGCGTCAGAAAGTATACTTAACTTATCAGGACTTGTAGTAGAACCTTTTACGGCATAGCCCTGCCCTATTAACATTTTAGCCAGTGGCAGCCCAAGCCAACCACATCCCAGTACGGATACCTGCATTATTTTGCCCTTTTATAATCAAAAACCAACTCTTTGCCGGTTTCTTTCATTAGTACATACATAACAATGTTATCAGGACTTTTTAGCTCTATGGTAAAGCCGTCAAGGTAAATTTTATTCTTTTCTACTTTAACCAGCTTAAAGTCTTCGGTTTCTTCGGGAGCTTCCCAGCCTTTAAGGCCGCCATCAAAATGCTTAAGCTGCAATAAAACGGTACCGTCTTTTTCTATTACATGGCCCAGTTCATAAAATGCCGTTTTGCCCTCTTGTATCATCCTGAAGCTAAACATCATGCTGCCATCATGTGGCTTGCTCCATATTTCTTCGCACCAGCCGCCCAGTGCATTTCCCTGCCAGGTACCGGCAAGCCAGGCCATATCATTAATGGTGGCTTTAGGCGATTTATCTCCTTCTTTAAATCGCAGCGTATTTTGGCTAAAGGCTGTAGCCGATGCCAAAACAAGCAGCAGTGTAAAAATATGTTTCATTGATGTATGGTTTGATACGGTAAAGATAAAAGAAAACACGATTATTAGATGCTAAGTATTTTAGATTGTTAGATGTTACATACACTTCTAAAATACTAACCATCTAATATTCTAAAAATCTAAATTACGGTTTCGGTTTTGTTTGCCTTGCCGCAGGTTTGGCCGCAGTTACCCTTGGCCCTCTTGCCGCCGCCGCTTTTAAAGGTTTAGGCTCTGGCTCTTTTGCTTCGGGCTCAATCACTATAACAGGGTCTGGTTTAACGGCTGCTACCGGCTGTTTTTTAATGCGGTACAGGTCCTGGCGACGGTCTTTAAGTATGCGCACGCTGCCAAACTCGTGCAACTCTTTAAGCAGGTCAAGGTCTACGTCTACAATAATGGTCATCTCGGTATTTGGTGTAGCCTCGGCCTTAATGCCATTACTCGGGAAAGAGAAATCAGATGGTGTAAAAACCGCCGTTTGGGCATACTGTATATCCATGTTGTTAACCCCCGGCAGGTTGCCCACACAGCCCGCAATGGCTACATAGCACTCGTTTTCTATGGCACGTGCCTGGGCACAGTGGCGCACACGGGTGTAGCCGTTTTGGGTATCGGTTAAAAAGGGCACAAACAATATCTCCATACCTTCGTCGGCCAGCAGGCGCGGCAACTCCGGAAACTCTACATCATAACAAATTACAATGCCTATTTTGCCACAATCGGTATCAAAGGTTTTTATTTCGCTACCACCCTTCATGCCCCAGTAGTTTACCTCATTTGGCGTAATGTGTATCTTGGTATATTGCTCGCTGGTACCATCGCGCTTACACAAAAAGCCCACGTTATACAGCACTCCGTCTTCTACCAGTGGCATAGAGCCGGTTATGATGTTGATGTTGTATGATATGGCCATTTCCTGAAAACGCTTACGGATGGGCTCGGCATAATGAGCAATTTCCCTAATGGCATCGGCTTCATTAAGGTGATTAAAGTCGGCCATTAGCGGTGCCACAAACAACTCGGGGAACAAGGCAAAATCACTACCATATCCCGAAACGGCATCGATAAAAAATTCGGCCTGGTCAAACAATGCCGCCACATTTGCCAGCGGACGCATTTGCCATTGCACCAGCCCAAGTCGAATCACGCTTTTGCGGTTGTTGATAAGCTTAGGCTCTTTTTCATAATAAATGTTGTTCCACTCCATCAATACGGCATAGTCCTGGCTGTCGTTATCGCCTTCCAGGTAGTTGCGCATTATTTTTATTACGTGAAAATCATTACTAAGCTGAAACGATAGCACAGGGTCATGTATCTCTTTAAGGCGCACCTTAGCTATATAATCTTTAGGAGTAAGCTCTGTAGAGTAGTCATTAAAATTAGGCATACGCCCCGCAAATATTATACTCTTTAAGTTAAGCTGCTCACACAGCTCCTTGCGTGCATCATACAGCCTCCTGCCCAGGCGCAGGCCACGGTAGGCGGGGTCTATAAATACATCTATACCATACAGCACTTCGGCATCGGCATCATGGGTATCAAAGGTATAGTTACCGGTTATTTTTTCGTAGGTATGGTTAGCGGTGGCTTTTTTTAGGTCTACAATTAAAGACAGCGCACTGCCTACTACTTTACCATCTACAAGCACCACCAGCTGCCCTTCGGGGAACACCTTAAGCAGGCGTTTTATATCGGCCAGGCCCCAGTAAGGCTCATCCATATCCATATCGCTGCCGGTGTAGGCGTGTTGCATACTAAGGCGCAGCTGTTTATAATCTTCTACTTTTAGGTTACGTAGCTCTACTTTGCTTATCTCTGCCTGCATAATTCTGTCATCGTTAGGTTAACCCATTAGGGCTTTACCCAAATATACGGAAAATGTATTGTTGTAAATCCTTACAAAAGGTTAAGAAATAAAAGTTGTACCCACTCTGCTATAAAACCAGCTTTGTTACTTTTTGAATAAAAAAGCGAAAACGTTTTTTTAAACAATCTTAGTTTAGTATATTTATAAATGTAAATTAAACACTTGTTATTATGTTCAAACCTTATTATGGTGGGGCACTGCTTGCCCTGCTTGTGGCTTCCTGCTCTACCGGAAGCAAAACCTCCGAAAGCGTTGAAAGCCCGGATAATAACCTTACGGTAAACTTTGGCGTTAATAAAAACCAACAGGCATGGTACCTGGTAAAACGAAACAACCAGGTTGTTATAGATACCTCATCGTTAGGGCTTGTAAGAAAGGATGCCGACTTTAGTAAAAACCTTACCGTAGCCGATATATCGGGCGTTGAAAAGGTAGAAGATAACTACACCATGCTTACCGGTAAAAAGAAAGATATTACCTACACCGCCAACAAAAAAACACTGCATTTACAAAACAAAGACGGTAAAGCCCTTGATGTGATATTTAATGTATCTAACGATGGCGTAGCCTTTAAATATAAGTTTCCTGAAACATCTGACGATATAAAATACATTACCGACGAAAAAACCGCCTACAATTTTAAACCGGCTGCAAAAGCATGGCTGCAGCCCATGAGTAAAGCCAAAACCGGATGGGAACAAACCAACCCGTCTTATGAGGAATATTACCAGATGGGTGTAGCCGTAAGTGCTGCATCGCCCATAGGCCAGGGTTGGGTATACCCTGCCCTCTTTAACGATGGCGACACATGGGTTGCCGTATCTGAAACCGGCCTGGGCACTACCTATAGCGCCAGCCACCTTAGCTATGATGCCGCCACAAAAGGCATGAAGGTTACTTTTCCGCAGCCCGAAGAGGTTTTTGCCAAAGGCGCTGCACTTACACCGGAAAGCAAATTACCGTGGGAAACCCCGTGGCGCATTCTTGCCATAGGCAACCTGCAAACGGTTACAAACGCCACCCTGGGTACAGATTTAGCCGATAAAGCCATAAGCAATGATGTGGCTTTTGTACAACCCGGAGCTGCCTCATGGAGCTGGGCCATATTAATGGATAACTCTGTTAACTTTGAGACTACTAAGGAGTTTATTGATTATGCTCAGCAAATGAAATGGCCGTACTGCCTTATTGATGCCGACTGGGACAGGCGCATTGGTATTGAAAAAATAAAAGAGCTGGTAGCCTATGGTAAAGAACGCAATGTTAAGCTGATACTGTGGTACAATTCTGCAGGTGACTGGAATACTGTTAAATATACCCCGAAGGATAAGTTTATAACTGCCGAAAGCCGCGATGCCGAATTTAAATGGCTTGCCGAAACCGGTATTGCCGGTGTCAAGATTGACTTTTTTGGCGGCGATGGCCAAAGCATGATCGCCTACTACCATGATATACTTAAGTCGGCATTAAAGCACAAAATACTGGTAAACTTTCATGGGGCTACCCTGCCACGTGGCTGGCAGCGCACCTACCCTAACCTAATGACGGCCGAGGCCATTAAAGGTTTTGAATTTATAAGCTTTGAGCAAAATGTAGCCGATGCCGCCCCAAGCCACTGTGCCATGCTGCCGTTTACCCGCAACCTGTATGACCCTATGGATTTTACCCCAATGGCACTCGATACCATACCTAACATACACCGCAGGAGTACCAGCGCTTTTGAGCTGGCCCTGCCTACCCTGTTCCTTTCGGGTATACAGCACATTGCCGAAACGCCTAACGGTATGGCAAAAATGCCTGATTATGTGGTTAACTACCTTAAAGAAATACCCACAGCTTGGGATGAAAGTAAACTGCTGGCCGGATACCCCGGTAAAGATGTGGTTATAGCACGCCGCAAAGGCACTACCTGGTACATAACCGGCATTAACGGAGAAAATAAAGCCAAAGAGCTTACCATAGACCTGAGCTTTATAAAATCAGGGCAAGGTTTTATGATTACCGATGGCAAGGCCTCTAAGTTTGAGAAATCTGACATTAAGCCTGGTAAAACAACCGTGGCGGTTATGCCTTATGGCGGTTTTGTAATGAAGTTTTAGTTAAGTTAGCATATGCTTGAAAAGCACCTGCCGGGAAACCGGTGGGTGTTTTTTTTTACTGTAGAAACGCATTGAATGCGTATCCGGTACTATTTCAATAAT
>JAZKDS010000099.1:0-3820 GCA_040387455.1 Bacteroidota bacterium | reverse complement strand
GTCAACTCATAAATCTTTTTATCCCTTTCATTAAGTAGTAAAAAGTATTTACTAAACTCCGTCAAATAGCTCTCCCCTACTCCCATTCGCCAAAACATGTCGTTACAGCTTACATCAGGAAACCTTAACCAGGGTGGCTGTGTTGAATTTTCTAATGGTTTAAAATGTCCGAAATCTTTTAAAAAATCTCTGGTTTCCATAAGAACAAACCCTAGCAAATTCTCTCCGCGCCAGGCATAAATATTGTCTATATAATTACTGTCTATAGACAGCCCAATACCCCAAACGGTGTCGATAGGGCTGGCTTCAACTAAAATTTTGTCTCCTGTTTTTAAAAGGTATTGCGCAAAATCAGGGTGCTGGTTAAACTTATGTATGTTGCCCAGTTTTACAATGTCAAATTTATTCTCATTCCAAATTTGTTCATCATACCCTAAAACCTGCCTCCCAAATTCTTTAGCTTCTTTTGGTGTGTCGCAGGTAATAATTTTTTCGAAATTATCCTTATCGCCAAATAGCAGTGCTTTGTGCGCCATCATCCAGTGTTCAGATGTTTTATACACCCTGTTGTTAACGGTAAAAGGCGTTTCAAACCATTGGCTGAAACAAAATTTACCGGCGGTTTCATTATACTTGTTCATATGGCCCCAAAAGTAAAAAAATTGCAAAGCCTCACCGCTTTCAAATCTTTCTGTTAACCAAGGTATATCGTAGTGCTTTCTCATTTAATTACATTGCTCAACAAGTTTATATAACTTTTTTTAATACCACAAGTTATTAAGTCAGTTTTAAATACGTTACAACAGGGATATAAAAAAGCCGGTGCTATGACACCGGCTCATTAGATAATCGCTAAACTTAACCCAATGTAATAAATAATCAACCCAATTAATTATTATTACTGTTTAGAAACTAACCCTTTATTCTTCTATCTCTTTATTTTACAGAGAATTTGTATGTAGTTTTAGTGCTGTATTTTTCACCGGCCTTAAGCGTTGTGGTAGGAAAAGACGGCTGGTTAGGGCTGTCCGGGTAATGCTGCGTTTCAAGGCACAGGCCACTACGCTTTTGATATTTGCCGCCCGTTTTGCTGTCTTTAGTACCATCAATAAAGTTACCGCTGTAAAACTGTATGGCGGGCTCAGTAGTAAACACCTCCATATAACGGCCGGATGCTTTGTGGTACAGGCTGCCTACTTGTTTAAGCGAATTAGCTGCATCGTCAAAAATCCAGCAATGGTCATAACCAAGGCCTTTTTTAAGCTGGTCGTCAGCTACATTAATGTCTTTGCCAATAGCCTTCGCTTTTGTAAAGTCAAACGGTGTACCGGCTACAGCCTTAAGCTCTCCTGTAGGGATAAGCGTAGCATCTACCGGAAGGTATTTGCCGGCCTTAAGCTCAAGCTCCTGGCTTTCTATGCTCTCGGCAAAATTACCAGAAAGGTTAAAGTAAGAGTGCTGTGTAAGGTTTACAACGGTATTTTTATCGCTCTCAGCCTCATAGCTTATTTCAAGTGCGTTATCATTGCTTAGCACATAAGTAACAGTAACGTTCAGGTTACCCGGGTAGCCTTCTTCGCCATCTTTAGCCGTATAGGTAAGCTTTAGTGCAGGTGCATCGCCCTCTACAGGTGTTGCGGTCCAAACCCTTTTATCAAAACCTTTGCCACCGTGCAGGCTGTTAGGCCCATCGTTTACAGTAAGCTGGTACGGCTTGCCATCAAGCGTAAATTTGCCTTTGGCTATCCTGTTGCCATAACGGCCTATAACCGCGCCAAAAAAGTACGGGTTACCGTCAAGATATAAATCGGGCGTGGTATAGCCTAAAACAACATCCTGGAACTTGCCATCTTTATCAGGGGCTGTAAGCGATATGATATCGCCACCCATGGTAATCACTTCCATGGTCATACCATTGGCATTGGTAAGCGTATATTTTTCAATCTTAACGCCATCTTTTGTAGTGGCATAATCACTTTTAACGATAGAACTCTTGGCTTTTGCTTGGGCAGTTTCAGGCATATCAGTTTTTTTTTCGTCTTTACAGCTAAGCAGCATAAGGCTGCACAGCATTAAGCAAACACCAGATTTAATAGTTTTCATGGTTTGGTTGTTTTATTGGTTAATAGCCCCATACCTGCCCTAAATATCAATACATCGTTATCGTTGCTCAGGGCAAATATAAAACTTAATTCATCATAAATGTAATTTACACACTTAATTTTATTTCATTTTAACTTTAATGATTACAAAGGCCTGTGCAGGCACTTCTACATCAATTTTGCTACCATTAAGGCTAAAGGCAGACTCTACAGGCTTAATATTATCCTTTCCAAAACCGTTCTCGGCAGTAAGGCTGTCACTCTTTAGCGTAATAAGCGTACCTTGTTTTGCAAGCTTTTTACCTTTTACAGCTATATCTGTTTTTTGGGCTTTAGCTGTAGTGTTCACTACTTTAATAATAACCTCTCCCGTAGTTTTATCGGTTACCGCAGTAGCAAACATACCGTTTTGTCCGGTAACGGCTTTACCTTTTTCGGTAATGGCAATAAGGTCGGTACCGGCATTGTTGCCATACAATTTTTGCACATAATAGTTAGGTGTAGCATAGGTTTGCAGGTTGTTGAACCATATAAGGTCCGGAGTCCATTGCCAGCCTTCTTCGTGTGCAAAAAGCGGCGCGTAGCTGGTCATGTTAACCACCTCGGCATTACGCTCAAGGCCGGTCATAAAGGCCGCTTCGGCAAGGGCACAATCCCAGTTGTTTTTGTTTTCAGGGCTTGCAATAGCAACGCTTTGTGCAGCATATTCACCGGCAAAAACCTTAGGGCCTTTACGGTCATAGCTGTCATAACGGGTAACGTTTTCTTTAAACCATGTAGGTGTGTTGTAGTAATGCTCATCTATAATCTGGGCATTAAGTTTTTTAAGCTCTTTCCAGCCATAGTCAAACTGCTCGCCATCAGGAAACGGTCCGCTGCCCGATACAATCTTCATGTTAGGGTACTTGGCGTGGATGGCTTTTTCAAACACTTTGTAGCGCTCAATATAATCTGGGCCCCACTGCTCATTGCCCACACCTATCATTTTTAGGTTAAACGGGGCCGGGTGGCCCATATCGGCGCGCACTTTGCCCCATGCAGAGGTTACAGGGCCATTAGCAAACTCAATAAGGTCTATAGCATCTTGTACATACGGGTCAAGTTCGCCCATAGGCACAAGCTCGCCTGTGTTAAACTGGCACGCAATACCGCAGCTTAGTACCGGTAGCGGCTCTGCGCCAATATCTTCAGATAACTGGAAGTATTCAAAGAAACCAATACCAAACGTTTGGAAATAATCGGGCGTTTGCTTGTGGCCAAACTCAACATTCCAGCGGTTAATAAGCGTTTCGCGGTCTTCAACCGGGCCTACCGTTTTTTTCCACTGGTAGCGTTGCTCCAGCGTACGGCCTTCTACAATACAGCCACCAGGAAAACGAAGAAATCCAGGATTTAGGTCATACAGCATTTGCACAAGGTCCTTGCGCATGCCGTTTTTCCTGCCCTTCCAGGTATCCTGCGGAAACATCGATATCATATCCATATCTATAACGCCGGTGCCATCAAAGGTAACTTTAAGCTTGGCTTTATTTACGGTTGTAGTTGCTTTTACCTGGCCTGTATAGGTTTTCCAGGCCGATCCGCTTACGCTGATGGCTGTTTCGCCCACTACTTTACCGGCTTCGTCTACAAGCTGAAATTTTACTTTAGATATAGCACCGCTTTGGTTTGCCGCCATGAACGATATATTATACAAATCGTTTGCCTTTACACCCATG
>JAZKDS010000098.1:0-2796 GCA_040387455.1 Bacteroidota bacterium | reverse complement strand
TATAAAATATAGCCGAATATTCGCCTTGGTTTTTACCATCATCACGGCCTACACCTATATATTTATAAGTAGTAAACACGCTGTCAAGATAGTGCAGCTGATGGGGTAATGCCTCCTGAACACCCATAAAATCAGGCTCATAAAACTGTACCTGCCCGGCAAGTTTTTCTTTACGGTTATCCCAACGGTTTTCTGCATCACTGGCTACATCCAGCCTAATGTTATACGTCATTACCTTTACGGTTTGTGCCAGGCTAAGTACTGGAATCAGTATCAGTAAAAAGAGTAATTTTTTCATGATTTTATATATTTTTAGAGGGTAGGTATCCTTCTGTAATTAGCTCATTTACACTGTTTATTGGTAATAAGATACTGTTTTTGAGCAACATATTTCTTGTGCTTATTTCCAGTACATCTTTATAATAATGATCTGTTACAATAATACCCTTTTGTTTTTGCAAAGCCTTTAAAAACTCCTTTATCTTTTCTTTAAATAATGGCTCCACCATAGAAAAAGGCTCATCTAACATTAAGAACAAATGATCAAGGTTGCCCACCAGTAGCAGCTCTAAGTAACGCAGCTCTCCTAAAGATAAATTGCCTGCTTTTGTATGGGCTATCTTATCTATGCCCGGGGCATAAAATACTTTATCTTGCTCATCTCCTTTATAATACATAGGTATAATATCACGCACTTTTGTGTTGCGTGGCAGGAAATTTTCCTGGGGTAGGTAGGCTATAATTTTGCGGGGTATTATTTCTTTTGAAAGGATCTTCTGCTCATTTAGCAACATTGTAATGGCATCAGCTTTTTGAGTGCTAAAAAGTATCTTTAAAAGGGTCGACTTTCCGCAGCCGTTACGCCCAAAAATGCTAAGTATTTCGCCGGTTTTGAGGCTAAACCCAATAGTATCAAGCAGTTTACGATTGTTAAACGAATGCGATAACTGGCTTATTTTGAGGCTATTCATAAAAATAAAGTTAGTATAATACTAACAAGCCCTGCAAGTATTATGTTAAGTATACCTGCTCTTTTTGCAAGTTCAAGCCTTGTTAAGCCCAGATTATGATAAAAATAGTATTGATTTTTGTAAAATTGACCAAAGGCAAATAATCCTGCGGCAAACCCAAAAGTACAGAAGGAAATTACAGACCACCATATGCCGCCTAAAATGCTCACTATTAAGCAGAAAGCAAGGTTTATGGCAGTTGTGGTTAAGTAATAATTAAAAAAGGCCCTCATGTAGTTATCCAACGCGGCATTACTTATCGTTTTTGTGTTGTAGCAGTTTTTTTACAATTTTGCCGGTAGCATTATCGGTAAGTGTATCATTACCAGTAACTAACACACCTTTGTGGCCAGATGCCGACTCGATGCCATATACTGTAGCCTCATCATCGGGGTTTGTGGCGCCTTCATAAAAATATACGTGAATAATTTCAAACTCCTCATCGCTAAATTTACCTGAATGACTGGTTAAGTAATTGTCTTCCAGGTTAAAGTCTTCGGTAAAGCCTTTTTCTCTAAGTTCTTCGATGGCTTTTAATACGGTGGCGTAATGATAAACGATACTCATAATTTATGGAATTGGTTATATACCAAATATAAGAAAATCAAGCCAAGGTAGTGTTGGCAAATATTAAAATTTTTGTAAAAAACCACCTACATAATATTTGTAAAAAGTGCTTAACTTTTCACTTTTGGAGTTCAGAATCGGCTTTCTTTTAAAGAAAAAATCAAACGTATAATACAAAAAGCCCGAAGCCGGATTTTCATCTCCAACTTCGGACTTTTATATTCTATTCCTGAAATCTAATTTCTGAATTCTAATACCAGCGCTTTTTATTTTTTTTAGAAGCCTCAGATTTTCGTGAGTTGCTGTTATCTGCACCAGCATTTCCATTTCCTGCTGGTTTTGGTTTCGGGGCACGGCTGTTATTGTTGTTGTTCCCCGCCGATTTATTCTTATTGCGCAGGTCGGGTTTTTGGCCTTCGGGTATTTCTTCGGTACCATACGGGTAAGGGTGGCCATCAATAACTTTAATCTGCATGCGGATTAGCTTCTCGATATCTTTAAGGTACGGCTGCTCATCGCGCCCGCAAAATGATATGGCAAGGCCACTGTTACCGGCACGGCCTGTACGGCCTATACGGTGTACATAGGTTTCCGGAATGTTAGGCAGGTCAAAGTTTATTACATACGGCAGGCTCTCAATATCAATGCCACGGGCAGCAATATCTGTAGCTACCAGTACAGGTATCTCTTTGTTTTTAAATGCTTCAAGCACCTTAACGCGGCTGGTTTGCGATTTATCGCCATGTATGGCGCCGCTTTCTACACCGTTCTTTTTAAGGGCTTTAACCACGTTATCTGCACCGTGCTTGGTACGGGTAAACACCAGTACATTATTCAGGTTTTCGTTACGAATAAGGTGGTACAGTAGTTTGCGCTTGTCGCCTTTATCTACAAAATACACCTCCTGTTTTACCTTCTCGGCAGTAGATGATACCGGTGTAACCGATACATACTCCGGTTTTGTGAGGAACGTATCTGCCAGCTCCCGGATGGGCAGCGGCATAGTAGCGCTAAACAATAATGTTTGGCGGTTATCCGGGGTAAGTTTTACAATCTTTTTTACATCGTTTATAAAGCCCATGTCCAGCATCTGGTCGGCCTCATCAAGCACAAGGGTGTGCAGGTGGTCAAGGTTTACATGGCCCTGTTTGTGCAGGTCAAGCAGGCGGCCCGGTGTGGCAATAAGTATGTCAACCCCTTTTTTAAGCTGGTCAACCTG
>JAZKDS010000097.1:0-1617 GCA_040387455.1 Bacteroidota bacterium | reverse complement strand
GCAGGAAAAGTTTTGTTGAGCTTTATCTCAAAACAGAGTCGTTTACCGCTCTGAAATTTTCTACGGTTTGCAGTATCCAGCCACCGGGCGCGGCCACTTTATCATCGCGCAGGCGGTTAAGGCTGTAGGCAAAATCTTGAGCAGTAACGGTGCGGGTGCTGTCTTTGCCAAAAAGAATGCTTTTATGAAAGTACACATCGCGCCTAAGCAAAAAAGTATACGTTTTGCCATCGGGAGAAATGGTCCAAGATTTTGCAATGTCCGGTTGAATATGCAGGCTGTCGTCAAGCTGAACCAGCCCGTTATACAACTGGTTGCATACCCATATAGACGGGCGAATCTTGGCAAAAGCGGGATCCAGGGAGTTTATGGCCGCGTTTTCATTATAACGGAAAACAAGGTTGTCGCGGCTGTCATCGGCTTTTTTAGAGCAAGCAGCAAATAGTAACAAAAATGGTGCTAAATACAGATATTTTAAAAATAGGTGCATGTACAGATAAGAATATAACGATTGTACTTTTTTTAGGATTTTAAAATGAGATTTATGTATTATAATCTCTTATTTTATGATTTTTAATTTCTATTTAGAATGATTTTGATTTATTAATCTCAGTGTATTAACATTTAATATATAAAATTTTCATAATTTAACCGCCCGCTTTTACAAGTAGGTTTTAAGCCGGCTAACGGCATAAAGATACTTGTATTTAGCATAAGATTAATGAGCAATGACAAATTTAATGGAGAACGCACAAAAGGGTCTTTATAACCCCGACCACGAGCACGATGCTTGTGGTATTGGGTTTGTGGCCAGTATTAAAGGACGCAAATCGCACCAGCATATATCTGATGCACTTACTATATTAGAGAATTTAGAGCACCGTGGGGCTTGTGGCTGCGAAGATAATACGGGCGATGGTGCCGGTATATCTTTTCAGGTACCGCATGCATTTTTAGTAAGTGAATGTATAACCTTAGGCATAAAATTGCCCGAAGCAGGCCAATATGGCGTGGGTATGGTGTTTTTTCCGAAAGGGCTGGAGGAAGACTGTAAAGAACTTTTTGCTGTAGCCGCCGAACAATTACACCTTGAAATATTAGGTTACCGCAAAGTACCTGTAAACCGTAATGGAATAGGAGATACCGCCCTGAGTGTGGAACCCGAAATTGAGCAGGTATTTATAAAGCGCCCCGAAACTATTAGTGTAGACATCGATTTTGAACGCAGGCTTTTTGTGCTGCGCAATTTTGCATCGCATACTATAAACAATACTATACGCAAAAATGAAACAGGTTTTTATATCGCCTCACTTTCATCGCAAACCATAATATACAAAGGGCAGCTTACCAGTAACCAGGTGCGCCGATATTTTTTAGACCTGAAAGACAAACGCATGGTAAGTGCTTATGCATTAGTACATTCTCGTTTTGCAACCAATACCTTTCCGTCATGGGCATTGGCTCAGCCGTTTAGGTATATTGCGCACAACGGCGAGATAAACACATTAAAGGGAAACCTTAACTGGCTGCGTACTAATGAGAAGAATTTTGCCTCGCCGTTCTTTACGCCTGAAGAAATAAACATGCTGCTGCCTTTGGTTCCGGGCAAACAGTCCG
>JAZKDS010000096.1:0-12665 GCA_040387455.1 Bacteroidota bacterium | reverse complement strand
AACTTGTATACGGGTTCAATATTTATGGGATTACTGAGTGCGCTGGTGGTTAAAGCTGATAACGGCACCGACCTTACTGGTAAAAAAATTGGTTTCCTGGCCTATGGCAGCGGTTCAAAATCTAAGGTTTTTGAAGGCACGCTACAAGCCGGCTGGAAACATGCCGCACAAAGCAGCCGCCTGTTTGAAACCCTGGAACAAAGCACCGAAATTGATTTTGATACCTATACTAAACTGCATAAAAGGGAGCAGGGCTATAGCGTAAAAGCCCCGGTAAACGAATGGGTATTAGATGCTATAGAAACAGATTTGCCCAACCTTATTGGTGAACGCTATTATAAGTGGGTGGAGTAGCGCCAGCGCCGCCGCATACAATTTATACCGCTCCTTCAGGGCTTCTCTGTATAACTTACTTGTCTATTTCATCTACAAAAAAATGAAACTTGTTTTGCAGTGCCGGCAGTTGTTGCCAGGGCAGGGGTGTGGTTGTAACCCTGCGGCCATCTGAAAAGCTGAAAACCATGCTTTTACCTTCCTGTTTATAATACACTTCATAGGTATTGCCTATAACATCTGAAAGTAGCAACAGCTTTTTTTGCAGGATATGCTCAAAATGAAAATCCGTCATGGTGTCGTCGGTTTTCTGTAAAATTATATAGTTTTTTGGGTGTATAAAAATGCGCCTTATAAGCGTGTTGCGGGGATTCTGGATTTTGCCCTCAAGGGTATATTCAGTAACTTCATATGCGCCGGTTAACGGGTTTGGCGCTTCATCAAAAAATTGAGATGAAAGGGTTTCGATAAGCATTAGCCCTATTACAAAAAACTTCACACCCATTTTTATATACACCGGCATGTTAACCTGAAACAGCTGTGGCAGCAGCGCCATTTTTTGCAGCACCAAAAAATTATACATTGACTTTAGCTGCGGCGCCAGCAGGTACAATGCCATAGCGGTAAGCAGCACTGAGAATATTTTTACCGAAATATCAAAGCTAAAGTTGATGATAACAACCTGTATTAGTGCTGCTAATGCCAGCAACAGGCCCACAGTGCGCGTACGCCTGAAGAAGAGCAGTAGTGCGGCCAGTACCTCAATACTACCTGTAATGATGGAATAGGTGGGGGAGGTGCCTATGGTGCTCCAAAACAAAATATCTTTATCGAGGTTGCCAAATGGTGTGTAGAGTATATTTGGTGCAGGCTGGTAAAACTGGCGGCAGAATACCTTGTCCAGTCCGTATTTTAAAAGTACATAGGCCAAAAAATAGAGCGTAACGGTTTTGCAGACCCAAAGGATTTCCGGTTGTTTTTTCTTTAAAAAGAATGCCGCACTGCACGAAATTATCCCTAAAAAAATAAGGAGCAGCAACAGCGAGCGTGTATCTGACGAGAAATCGGCCAGGATTATAGGGTTTTCAAAACATAGGCTGCCCAGCCCTTTTACGGGCTTTAAAAATATAAAGCGTGTAATGCCTGATTGCAGTTCCTTGTGCAAAAAAGGGATAAACATCACGCACAGCACAAAAAATAGCCCGGCAGCCTTGTTTATGTATTGCTTCATGTAGTTGCCTGAGCGTTTTTAACCGTATAAAAAAAGTAAGAAATAAACGCTAATACGCCCGACAGCAGCGCTAAAGCAGCTACAAGCATGGGCTTATTGGGAAAATTATCATTGCCGGAAGGTGCTACAATGGTGTTTTTCTTTTCGCGGTTTGGTTCAGGAGCAGGTTTCTCATTATCATAGTTTATTAAAACGGGTTTGTAGCTGCCTTCTTGCGAAAGCACGCGAAATAAGCTGTCTTTATTATGCCTGTTGCTAAGCATGGCATTATACAGGGTATCGCGCCCTGTTAAGATAACAGAAGATTTAGGGTAGGTTACCCACACATCTTTTTCAGATGAGATAATCACGGCGCGGTTGTCGGGCAGTAAAATAACCGAATCTACCACAAACCTCATTTCTGAGCCGGGTGCACCAAAGTTAGAAGCTGCTATATCGAACAGGCTGTTTTCGAGCGCAGTGTTAAACGTGGCCATGCTGCCGCTGTGGCTTTTGTGCGATATAAGGCGCGTTTGGCTAAAAGCCGATACCGAAAGCAATGTAAACAGGAAAGTGAGATTTTTCATGATTCAAAAATTTTGAGGTTTATATCCTGCAATATTCTAACCTATTGCTTTATTTTCTAATATCGGGGTACTGTAAACGTACTGCAAAACAGTTGTAAATATATTAAAGAGCTGTGTTTCAGGTGTTGTTGGCTTTAATATGCCTGTATTAACACATCTGTAGGTATGTGCAGTGTTTTGTGCAGCTGGCGAATCATTTCGAGCGATAACTTTCGCTTCCGGTTTAAAATTTCACTGGCACGGCTTTTAAGGCCAATAATTTCTGCAAGGTCGTTTTGACTGTAGCCCATTTGCTCCATACGAAATTTAATGGCTTCAATAGGGTCAGGAAGGCCTATAGGAAAGTGTGCATCTTCATAATTTTCTATGAGCATGCCCAGTATTTGTGCCTCATCACCTTGAGCCGAAGCTTTTGGGGCATCAAAAATCACTTCAAGCCTTTGCAATGCGGCATTATAATCGTCTTCGTTTTTTATAGGTTTGATGTTCATAGTTATATTTCGTTAGCATTAATCTTATCATACTCGGCATGTGTGCCTATAAACCGTATACATATCATTTGTTGGTCGTAGCTAATTTTTACAATAAGCCTATAATTGTTGCCTTTAATATTAAAAACAACCCTGTTTCCCGGTAAAATACTTGCACTTGGGTACTCGTCCTTAATATCATTTGGTGATTCCCAACTTGCTTTGGCAGCTTCCAGATACCACGATTTTAACTGCTGTTCACAATCAGCATGTGATTCCCAAAAATCCCGTAAAATCTTTTTTGCTATTACCCTCAATTTATCAGACTTTCAACAAAGATAATTAAAGTTCCCGAATTGGGAAAAATATTTATCTTTAATATTTATTGATTTCTCCTTACTTTTGGTATCCTGAATAAAAAAATTACACAAAACCATGAAATACCATCAGATACCCAGCAGCCTTTTTGTAAAGAACCGTAAAAAGTTTATGGCCGAGATGAAGCCCAAAAGTGTTGCGGTATTCAACAGTAACGATATTTATCCGGTAAGTGCCGACAGTACATTGCCGTTTGCACAACACCGCGATATTTTTTACCTGAGCGGCGCCGACCAGGAAGAATCTATACTATTGCTGTGCCCGGATGCACCCTATGAGCACCTGCGTGAAGTGCTTTTTCTTCGTGAAACCAACGAGCACATTGCTGTTTGGGAAGGCGAGAAGCTGACCAAAGAGCGCGCTACCGAAGTAAGCGGTATTAAAAATATTGTGTGGCTTAAGGATTTTGAAAAAACGCTTTTTGAGGTAATGACGTACACCGATACGCTATACATTAATACCAACGAGCATTACCGCAGCAGTGTAGAAACGCAAACCCGCGAAGACCGCTTTATTAAATGGTGGAAAGAAAAATACCCTGCACACAGCGTTGCCAAGAGCAACCCTATATTGCAGCGCCTGCGCTCTATAAAAGAGCAGGAAGAGCTTGACCTGATTCAGAACGCGTGTAATATTACCGAGAAAGGCTTTCGCCGCCTCCTGGGCTTTACAAAACCCGGCGTTTGGGAGTATGAACTTGAGGCCGAGCTGATACATGAGTTTGTGCGCAACCGTAGTAAGGGTTTTGCCTATACGCCCATAATAGCCAGTGGCAACAATGCCAATGTGCTGCATTATATTGAGAACAACCAGCAGTGTAAAGACGGCGACCTGATATTGCTTGACGTTGCCGCCGAGTATGCCAATTACAGCTCTGACCTTAGCCGTACCATTCCGGTTAACGGCCGCTTTACCGATAGGCAAAAAGCGGTATACAATGCCGTACTTAACGTTAAGAAAGAAGCTACAAAAATGCTTACGCCGGGTACGCTATGGAAACAGTATCATATTGAAGTGGGCAAATTAATGACCAGCGAACTATTGGGCCTTGGCCTTTTAGATAAAGCCGATGTGCAAAACGAAGACCCTGCATGGCCGGCCTATAAAAAATATTTTATGCACGGCACCAGCCACCACCTGGGCCTTGACACGCACGATTATGGCTTGCTGCATGAGCCTATGCAGGCTAACATGGTGTTTACAGTAGAACCCGGCATTTACATTCCCGCCGAGGGATTTGGCATTCGCCTGGAAGACAACGTGGTGGTACAACCAAGCGGCGAGCCGTTTAACCTGATGGGTAACATACCTATTGAGGCGGAGGAGATTGAGAGCCTGATGAATGCGTAAGCGGTCATAAAGTCTTAAGGTCGAAAGTCATAAAGTGCTTACTCTTGCTTTTGCGTTATGAGTGAAGCTATTCCCCTCCCTTGGAGGGGTGGCTGAAAGCCGGGGTGGTTATTAGCAAAGGAACGATGAACAATTCATAATAAATAAGCCTGCAATTGCAGGCTTTGTTTTTATCTTAGCAGAAAACTTCCTCCCATGAAAATATATAACCTTCTCGCAATCTTCAGTTTCCTAACGATTAGTGCCTGTGCCCAATCCACGGACAGAATGCAGTTAGGCAGGCAGTATGCTGAAGCTGAATTGAAAGCAGCATTATCGGGTAAGCAATCACATAATGTTATTACTGAAAAAAATCTGATCATTAAGGATAGTGTCACTGCGATTGCCGTTGCCGAGCCTATTCTTTTCGGGATTTATGGCGAAAACAATATAACTAAGCAAAGGCCTTATGAGGTATACTTAATTGATACGTATTGGTTAATAACAGGCACTTTGCCAAAAGGTATGAAGGGCGGTACCTTCCTGATTATTATTGATGCCACTAATAGTAAAGTAATACTTATAACACATGGTAAATAATGTACTGAAACAGTTTAACAAAACATTGCGTTGCCGTTTTTGTGTGTAAGTGCTACTTTTGTTTGAGATTCCTCCACTACGCTGCGCTAGGGTTGGAATGACATAACGCCTGCATAAGTGGGCACTATATAACTTTCGACTTTACAACTTTATGACTTTATCCTATAAAAACATCGACCTCCACTATGCCTCTTACGGCTCTGGAGATACCACTATACTGCTGCTGCACGGCTTTTTAGAAAACCAAACCATGTGGGACTTTTATGTGCAGGAGTACAGCAAAACCTATCGCGTAATAACCCTTGACCTATTGGGTCACGGGCAAACACCCTGTCTGGGCTATGTGCACACCATGGAAGACCAGGCCGATGCCATAGAAGCCGTTCTGTCTGAACTAGGTATTAAAAAAGCCATTGTTATGGGACACAGCATGGGTGGCTATGTAGCGCTGGCTTTTGGAGAATTGTACCCTGAAAAGGTTAGCGGATTAGTGTTGCAAAACAGCAGTAGCCTGCCTGATAGCGATGAGCGCAAAGCTAACCGCGACCGTGCCGTTGCCGCCGTTAAGCAAAATGCTACGGCCTTTGTGCGCATGAGCATTGCCAACCTGTTTAGCGAGGGCAACCGCGAAATGTATAGCGAAGAAATTGAAGACCTGCGCGATCAGGCACTGCAAACCCCGCTACAGGGCATTGTGGCGGCTTTAGAGGGCATGAAGGTGCGCAAAAGCCGCGAGGGCCTGCTACATACATCAAACTTCCCGATATTGCTTGTATTGGGTAAACAGGACCAGAGCCTGCCGTATGATGAGCATGCACCTCAGGCAAAAGATACACCTGTAAAACTGGTTACTTACCCGTACGGGCACATGGCGCATATTGAAAGCCGTGATGCTTTGTTGCAGGAAACACTTGGGTTTTTTAAAGGTATTTGATGTTAATGGAACGCGGATGACGCGGATGCTTCGCAAACGCGGATTTTTGCAGATTTGAGATTGCAAAAATCCGTGTAAATCCGCTAAATCCCTGTCATCCGCGTTCCATCCCTTCCAAAATATCATTAACTATCATACCCGCATGCACGCGGCTGTTTTCTATAAACCATTTATGGGTTTCCATGCCGCCGCACACCACACCGGCAAGGTACAGGCCGGGTACGTTGGTTTCCATAGTCTCAGCGTTATATTGCGGGGTACAGGCGAGGGTATCGCTAACAGCAACGCCGCTGGCTTTTAAAAAGTCGATATCAGGGCGGTAACCGGTAAGTGCCAGTACAAAGTCGGCTTCCACGGTTACGTAGCCATCGGGGGTAAAAATATCCAGCTCGGTATTTCGTATTTCGGTAATTTCCGAGTAAAAATACGCCTTGATGCTGCCTTCGGCAATGCGATTTTCGATGTCGGGCTTAATCCAGTACTTAACGCGGTCGTTAATTTCGCCCTTGCGTATCACCATAGTAACATCCGCACCCTTATGCCAGCACTCCAGTGCGGCATCTACACTGCTGTTGTTGGCACCTACCACCACTACTTTTCTAAAGGCATATTCATGCGCTTCCTTGTAATAATGGCGCACATGAGGCAGGTTTTCGCCGGGTACCTCCATATTGACGGGAATGTCATAAAAACCGGTAGCCATAACCACATTTTTAGCGTTGTACCAGCCTTTATCTGAGTGTACCACTATTAGCCCCGATTGTTGCTTATTGACCGAAATAACACGCTCAAACAGCCTTATGTTGAGGTTAAAATGCTTTTGTATGTTGCGGTAATATTCTAACGCTTCTTGGCGGCCGGGCTTGGGCGCAATGCAGCTAAAAGGCACATTGCCTATCTCAAGTTTTTCGGCGGTGCTAAAAAACGTCATGTACAGCGGATAGTTAAAGAGGCTGTTAACCAGCGCGCCTTTTTCGAGGATGAGGTAGTTCAGTCCTTTTTGTTGTGCTTCAATAGCACAGGCCATACCTATGGGCCCGCCACCTATTATGATGACGTCAAACGTTGGGTCGGTTACTGCCATGTGCTGTAGGGGTTGCGGCTCAGGTAAGCGTTGTAGTATTTCTCTGTTCCGGTAACTTCTTCGCCCAGCCAGTCGGGCTTTTCAAAGGTTTCGTGCTCATCCGAAAGTTCAATCTCGGCAACTACCAGCCCGGCATTTTCGCCAAAAAACTCATCTACCTCAAACACGTGGCTGCCCACCTGCACCTCATAGCGAATTTTATCAATAGTGCCGGGCTCGCAAATGGCCAGCAGCTGCTCGGCTTCGGCCAGGGTAATTTCTTTTTCCCATTCCATACGTGTGGTACCACTTTCGTCGCCCTTGCCTTTAATGGTTAAGTAGCCCTGTTCGCCCTTAATACGCACGCGCACGGTACGTTCGGGCACAGCGCTCAAATAGCCCTGGGTAATGCGCTTTTGGCTGAAGGCCTGTGTTTTATAGGTATCGTTTTTAACGAGGAATTTGCGTTCAATTTCGTTCATTGGGTGGTAAATAATGTACAGGCAAGTTACGGAAAGTTTGGGCATGGTTTTTTGTATATTTAACGTAAAATCTCTTGCAATGAAAACCATCCCTAACTGTTTACTAATACTAATTCTGTGCCTGTTATCTTCATGCGGTCGAACATATGTATCGTCTCAACATAAATATCCTGATTCGCCAGATATAGTGAAAGCTTTAACGACAATTGATAGCGTTGCAGAAACTGAAGATAGTATCCTAAACAGTGAAGCCGATGCATATAGTGCTCAAAATGACATTGACAACTTAAAAATGCCGGGGTATGATAAGTTACCAGCTTCGATGAAAAAAGCAATTGCCGGACTAAAGGAAGATGCAGAGTGGCTTGAGATAAAAAGCCTGTCAGAAAAAGAAAGCCAGGTACTGGAATGGATAGATAACGAGAAAGAATACCACCCTATTTTTGAGGCGGAGTATTGGATGGCTTATAATTACCAATCGATAATTCCGAAGCTTATAAAGCGTATTACCGATAAAAAAGAAGTTGGGCTTGTAAATACAGCCGACCTTATCATCTGGGAACGTATACAATCAGGCGATCTTAAATTTTACGGACATGGAGGAAGTACCGACGACGACCTGTTTACTATTGCAGGGCGTGCTAATTACCTTCTGCGCGCAATAACAGGCGAACATTTTGGCCATGTAAGCATGTATGCTACAGAGGCCGACCTCAAAAAACTCCAAAACCGTTGGGCCTACTGGCTGTTGCAGTTGCAGGAAAAATAAAACCCCGCTCATGCGGGGTTACATTATATTATTTTGGTGCAAAACCGCCTCTTTAAAGCCTTAAACAGCAGCAAGCCCGTTAGCCCTATTATTATAAACGGCAGTATAAATACCAAGTAGTAAAATACAACAAAAATGTATTCGGTTGTCCCGGTTAATCCTGTGCTTATTAAAAGTGAACAGGCCAAATGTATGGGCAACAGACTAAAAGCCAGTATGGCAATATACTTTATAATACGTTTCGGTTCCATAATTAAAATCCATAGTTAGCTGCCACGCCAAATACCTGCCTAACCTGAAGGCCACGGTATGCGTTATCATCATAAATGGTTTGGAACATAAGGTTTGTGGTAAGGTAACGGTTAACCCTCAGTGTAATATTAAGCTGGTAGTCAACGTCTACATTTTGCGGGTCTTCAAGGTAGTTGCTGTACAGGTTCAGGATGTTTTCAAAGGTAACATTGGCAATGATATCAAGCTTGTAGTACATAGAGGCGTTAAAACCTAGCTCTGTACGTATAGATTTGCCTTCTTTTACGCCAAAATAAGCCTCGTCGGGCAGGGTAAAATTCTTATCTACAAATGTAAATTTGCCTGTAACCGGCGATAGGTTTACCTTAAGATTGTCGTTCTTTTTATACAACATACCCACACCCGCCAGCAGGTAGCCCGGAGACAGGAAGTTAGTATACTCACTGCGTATTTCGGCACCGTTTTCGTCTTTGTCATACAGGTAACCCTTAGTAAACTGTGTTTTAAAGTTTACAAACCCGGAGTGGTACCAGTACTTGCTTATTTGTTTGCCCACTACCGAGTTAAACTCAAAGCGGTCATCTGTCTTTTTAGCAAAAGCGCTTGTGCGGGTTTTTACAATACCATAAGAGGCAATAATTTTATTATCCCAGCTCCAAATGCCTTTTTTATAATTAAAGTCATAATTAAAGCCCAGGTTACCCGATATGTTGTTTTCGCCACCGGCCACCCAGTTGTCAAACGTACTCTGGTTAAAAAGTAACGAGGCATGGCCTTTTTTTGTCCACGGGCTTATGGTGTCGGTGTCGGCCTGTACCGCCTGAATAGTATCTTGTGCCGAGGCAGCAAGTGCCCATCCAAGCGCTAAAAGTGTAAAAATATGTTTCATAACCAATGTGTTTATTACAAATATAGCCAAACACGTATAAAACAATGGCAAACTTTGCGTTAAAACCTACTTCCTTTTGTATAAAGGTACTGAGGAACAGGCCTCGCCAAACATGATGCTTTTAGCTACCGGCAGCAGTTTTTGTGATGCCATAACATAGGCTTCCTGCGGTACCGGCTTGTGGCTGCATCCTTTTATAATAACAGGCTTGTCCTTATATTCGCTGTAGTTAAGGCAGTCTAAAATTTCCTGGTAAATAAGTATGTTAAGCTGTTCCGGGCTGCCCTGTATTACCTTTTTTGCAAAAGGCTGCAGGTATACGGTAACCAGCATGTAGGCCCAGGCCGGCACAATGGCATCGGTACTGCAATGCACGGCTACAAAGCTGCCGTTATATTGCTCCCAGTTGTGGTTTTTAAGGCTTTCGCGGAAGTCTTTTTCACGCAATACAAAGCCTTCTAAAAGCCATCCTGATATATCAAGGCCCACACGTTCGCCTTCGGGGTAGTAATCTTCAAGGTCAAAAACCTGCAGGGCGCTGTTTGCCACGCGGTTTATAATTTCCATTTCTTCTTCCATAATTCCTGTCGCTAAAATGTACCGCAAAGGTACGGGTTTTTAGAATATGCAGGTGTTGCCTTTGCGGTTATGTAAGCACATATACTATTATGGCGAAGTACGTTTTACTACAAGGCCGGTACCATTATAAAAGGCTTAACAAAAACAAAAAGCAGTTTCACTGGATAACAGAATGGAACAGGTAAATTATATATATTTGGTATAATATAAATATCTGTATCAAATGATACGTGAACAGGATTATCATAAAGTATGGCCTTTGTGGCAGCGTATAGCCTTTAGGTTTGTGTTTTGTTATTTTACGCTATATGTGCTATCATGGCCTTTTTTTGCTAAAAAGCCTGGCCTGGCCATTTTTGATAAACTCCACCATTATATTATGGGGGGCGCTGCAAACATATTTAATACATACGTTATGCGTTTTCCGGGCAGGTTTGTGGCTCCGGCCACCATGAACGATTCGCCTTACAGGCTGACCCAGATTGTACTCTTTTTTTGCCTTGCGGTGCTTATAACTATAGTGTGGAGCTATACAGGGCGCCGGCAAAAATCCTACAACATCGCTAACTATTACTTTACAACATCACTACGCTATTTTCTGGCGTTTATATCTTTTTTATATGGCACGTACAAGCTTTTTGGCCTACAGATGCCCGTACCCAATATTGCCGATTTTGCCACACCGCTGGGCGATTTAACCCCCATGGGGCTTTCTTGGCAGCAGATAGGCTACAGTACCGGCTACCAGTTTTTTTTGGGCATGGCAGAGGTGATGATAGGTGGCCTGTTACTATACCGCCGTACAGTTACACTCGGTCTGTTTATGGCTTTAGGCGTGTATGTTAATGTAATGGTTATTAATTACTGTTATGATGTGTGGGTAAAAATGTTTTCGGCTCATTTGGTGCTTATTTGTGTGTACCTTTTGCTGAAAGATTTTAATCGCCTGGCCAACTTTTTTGTACTTAACATAACCATAATGCCGGATATAGCGCGTTATGTGCCAACTACTAAAGCCGGAAAGACAGCAAGGCTTGTACTGAAAGGTGCGTTTATAGCGGTGGTGTTTATTACGTTTGCCGACCGTCTTTTAAGGATGAATGCTGCCGATACTACCATTAAGCCCATACCGCCCGGTTTGTATAATGTAACCGTTTTTGTAAAGAATGGCGATACCCTGCCGGTACTTGCCCATGACAGCCTGATGTGGAAGGATTTTATTTTTGAAAAAAAGGGTAATGTTGCTGCCGTTAATACTGCCGATAAAATGTTTGCTAAAGCAGGCGGGAGGGGTATTTTTATGTATAAAGCCGATACGGTTAATAAAAGCATGGCGTGCTACCGTTATAAAGGCAAAGACAGCCTGTACCTCTTTACCTTGCATTACAGGTTAACTGCGGTAGGCGAAATTGAATTCCGCACCCGCGTAGCATCCGACTCGCTGTATTTTAAATTGCAAAAAAGCAACCACAAATTTAAGCTTGCCGAAAGGCAGTTTCATTGGTTTAGTGATTACAGGAAGTAGGTTGGTTTTTATCTTAAATACCGGTACTGAATTGCCTGTAACGGCTTACCTGGGGTGAAGATTCTATTATGAACTCCAGCGCGGGAAAGTTTAGTGCAACAGGTTCTAAACCCGGATTGGTAAGTATAATGAGGTTGTTTTCTATACAAAAGTCAAGTATTGCATCTAATACAAGCAAGTAGGGTTTTGTAAAATCTATTCGAAGGGATACAGATTCGACCTTGCCCGTTTCAGGATGTACACCTAAATCGATCCTGTGGGAAGTTTCATTGCCAAATATAATAACATGTTCTGACCAAGAGTTTCCTTGTGGTAAAAAGTCATTAACCGGCAGGAAAAATGTTTTATCAATGTTTTTCTTTGGCCAAAAAGGAGTATCATCAAAAAGCCCTTCATCATCCTTTTTAAATGGATAGGCTTGAAGGCTTTCTTTCGGAAGCATAAAAAAATCAATTTGCCAGAGTGCCATAACATTAATGTTTTAAAATAAAAATTACCATGTTTTGTAAATACCGCCATAACGGATATACACAACATGGCAACTTTATAACTTTCGACTTTAAAAACGCTATTAAAGCATTCCAAGCTCAAGCTTGGCTTCTTCGCTCATAAGGTCGCGGCTCCAGGGCGGGTCAAACGTAATTTCGACCTCGGCATCCTTAACGCCGTCAATTTTTTTAACCTTATCCTGCACTTCCTGCGGTAAGCTCTCTGCTACCGGGCAGTTAGGGCTGGTAAGGGTCATCAGTATTTTAACCTCATGGTCTGTATTTACCATAACGTCATATATTAAGCCAAGCTCGTATATATCAACCGGAATTTCGGGGTCATAAATCCCTTTAAGGGTCTTTACAATCTCTTCGCCCAGTTGTGCTGTATCAATTTGCTGTTCCATAATTTATTGGTTTTTGGCGCTAAAGGCCAGTGCATACATTTTAATTTGTTTAATCATGCTCACCAGGCCGTTGGCACGGGTGGGCGAAAGGTGCTCTTTAAGGCCTATCTCATCTATAAAAGCGGTGTCGGCATCAAGTATGGCCTGCGGCTTTTGGTTGCTGAATACTCTAATCATAATGGCAATAAGCCCTTTGGTTAGTATGGCATCGCTATCGGCAGTAAAGGCAATAATACCGTTGGTGTTATCAGCGTGCAGCCACACCTTGCTTTGGCAGCCTTTTATAATGTTATCCTCGGTTTTATATTGCTCTTCAATCAGCGGAAGCGTTTTACCCAGGTCTATTACATACTGGTAGCGTTCCTCCCAA
>JAZKDS010000095.1:2270-10695 GCA_040387455.1 Bacteroidota bacterium | reverse complement strand
CATTTTTATGGATGGAGGCACATCGGTACTGGCCGTAGCGCAAATGCTGCCAAAAGACCTTAACATTACTGTAGTTACCAATAGCTTTCCGGTGGCCGATGTACTGGAAGACCACCCCAACGCCGATGTTATTTTTGCAGGGGGCAGGCTTTACAAAACAGCCTTTACAACCATAGGGCACGAAACCATACAAACCATACGCAATGTGCGGGCCAATATTTACTTTATGGGTGTAAGCAGCCTTAACACTATAGGTGTTACCGGCAAAAGCTATGAAGATGTTCAGGTAAAAAAAACAATGGCCGAAATGTCTGCACAGGTTATTGCGCTATCTACCCTGGCCAAAATAAACACTGCTCAGGCTTTTTACATTTGCCCTACTACAGATATTGATGTAATTATTACCGAAGCTGACCCCAACAGCGAAGAACTTAGTGCTTATAAAGAACTGGACATAGCCATAATTTAAAAAAACCAGTAAAAACGGGCAGTGAAGCCGCTCTTTTCACCACTTAAAGATGCTGTTTACCATTGAAAAGGTGCAATACATCGGTTTGATATGTGAAAATTTTGTTAAAATAAATATCTTATTTATATTAGTACTTATTTACACACCTTAAGTATGTCCTCAAACCCAGATTTATTAGCTTTTATAGCCCTGATATGTATTGTTGCCGGCTATCTTATTTTTAAACTCGTACTAAAAAGATTATCTTTTGAAAAGAAGAGAAATCTGATTGTACGGTTTCAGCAACTTAGGAAACAATCTTTAAGTTTGCAGGAGCTGCTTAGCGAGTATATGCTGTCTACCAATGCCGAACGTAAACTTGTTAAAGACAACGTTACGTTTGCAGAGTACTACAGGCAGCTGAAGAACAATCATGTAACTCACCTTTCGAGTAAGTTTTTAGACAAGCTGCAAAAAAGCAACAACCCATTGCTGTTAAAAAAAACTGCCGATATATTAAACCACCAGGAGCTTAAACTAAAAGATGCCGAAAACGTAATTTCTGGTATTGTAATTAATAAGCAGCCTTAAATTCTATCTATAACGTTTATCAGTATTTTGTTTTTCAATATTTTTAATTTTTGTCGAAAGCCCCTTTATGGGGCTTTCTTCATTTTTAATGGCAATAAAAAATAACCTAATATTGCAATATCATCAAATCAAAAACATTATGAGATATGTAATCGCATTCTTTTTTCCGTGGCTATCGCTCTTCCTCCAGGGAAAAATACTTTCGGGCTTTGTGTGCCTTATACTGCAACTTACCCTTATAGGCTGGATACCCGCATTTATATGGGCTGTTACGGCACTTAACCGCATGTATGCCGACCGAAGGAACAGGGCAGTAATTTCGGCTATTAAAAGCAGGTGATAATTATTGTTTAAGAAGTTTAATCAACTTTTAAGCCCATTTACCTTTGGTTAAAACAGTAAAACGAGTACGCTTTAAGCCAGGTGTTTATTACCTTTTAAAACAACAAAGCCCAGTAAATACCGGGCTTTGTTTATATTTAATAACGTTAATTGCCTTTAACCAGTGTAACAAGCTTTTTGCCTCCAGTTATAACCACAAAAGCAAGTAAGCCGGCCACAATCCCGGCACTTAGCTCCCTCACTTTATCATGCCACTGCGGAAGTATATGGTGCAGGTATTCTATTTTATGTACAAATATACCCCCAGAAACAAACAATAGGGCTATGGTGCCCACTACCGCCAAAACCTTGATAATAATAGGCAGTGCCTTTACCAGTACATTACCCAGGGCGGCTAAAAAGCCTTTGTTGTCAGAGCGTTTTATAAGGCTAAAACCGGCATCATCCATCCTTACAATAAGGGCTACAATGCCATATACACCAACGGTTGCTAACAAACCCACTACAACAACGGTAATTATTTGTATGGAAAGGCTTTTATCAAGCACAGTGCTTAATGCAATTATTACTATCTCTAACGACAGGATAAAATCGGTTGTAACAGCCGACTTTATTTTAGCTTTCTCAGCATCGGCGCCTTCCTCTTCTTTTTCTTCTATTACTTCATGCCCGGTTTTTGCGCGGTGAAAAAGGAATTCAATAATTTTCTCCACACCTTCATAAGCCAGGTAAAACCCGCCTAAAATCAATATAACCGTTATTGTCACCGGCAATAAAACATTAAGCGCAAATACTATGGGTATAATAATAAGCTTATTAATAAACGAGCCCTTGGTAATCGACCAAAGTACGGGCAGCTCTCTTGATGATAAAAATCCGGTTGCCTTTTCGGCATTAACGGCTAAGTCGTCGCCAAGTATACCCGCTGTTTTTTGTGTTGCCACTTTACTGGCCACCGCCACATCATCCATTAAGGCAGCTATATCATCTAAAATTGCAAAAAAACCTGAAGCCATATTTTATTTTAATTGTAAGGCAGTAAAATTATGAAATTAAAAATTGATTGATGCGCGCGCTGTAATGCAACTTTGCGCTGCTTTTGTTATTTTTTTGAGGTTATATAGGCTTTTTTAATAATATCCAGCTCAGGAAAAGCTTTAAGTAAACCTTCGGGGTCGGCAAACAAAGCTTCATCTTCCATGGTTTTATCTCCATAGCCAGAATATAGTTTTTCTACAACTTCCATACCCTTTGTAACATTTCCAAACGCCGGAAACCCTTTTACACCATTATAATCAACCGTATCAAGGTAGGTATTGTTTTTTATATTGATAAAGAGGTCGGTACCACGACTTTCTTTACCATCGCGTGCAAAGCTGATAGCTCCTTTTTTATTGCCATACAGCACCGGCTCATCAGGCACTTTAGCCGACCATTTTTTCATTTGCAGCGAATCTGTACTGCCAAACTGGGCTACAAAATTAGGCACTACCCTGTAAAACGGTGTGTTGTCATAATAACTGTTTTTAAGCAGGTTATACAGCCTGTCTGCCGCCACAGGAGACCATTCTCTTTTTATCTCGATATCAAAATTGCCTTTTGTAGTTTCAAAAGTTGCTGTATATAGCTCCGGGGCAACCCTATCTATTTTTTGAGAGGCACAGCTTGTTAAAAAAACAACAGAAAGCAGCAGGGTAATAAATTTTAGGTTATACATGGTTAGGTTATTATAAAATAAATGAGGTTTACACGTGCCGAAGTTACTGAAAATATAGCCTTAAAATCGGTTAAATAGCCCGGTAAATTTACCATAGAGAACCCGATAATAAACCAGTTTAAATTTTAGCAAGGCAGCCTTTTGCTAACAATTTTGTAATTTGCTACAATGAAAGAAGATAAAAAACTAAAGGCGGTATCTTTTGGCGAAGTGCTATGGGATGTTTTTGCCAACGGAAAAAAGATAGGTGGCGCCCCGCTTAATGTAGCACTCCGCATGCAAAACCTGGGCTGTAATGTAGCCATGATAAGCTGTGTGGGCCATGACCCTGATGGCGATGCAATTATAGACTATATAAGCGCAAAAGGCCTGGATACCGGCAGCATTATCAGGACTGAGGGCTATCCTACAGGAATAGTGCAGGTATTTGTAAACGATCGTGGCTCGGCCAGTTATGAGATAAGCTACCCATCGGCATGGGATAAAATTGTACTGACCGATTATGCACGTAACCTGGTAGCCGATGCCGATGTACTGATCTATGGCAGCCTTGTTACCCGCGATGCCGTGAGCAACCACACGCTTGATGAGCTGCTTAAAAATGATGTATACAAAGTATTTGACGTTAACCTGCGCGCACCGCACTACACTATAGAAAAACTGGAGGCATTAATGCTGGCAGCCGACCTTGTAAAGTTTAACGACGAAGAGCTGCTGGAAATAGCCTCGGCGTTGGGGTCTGCCTACACCCTGCCGGAAGACAACATGGCTTTTATAGCCCAAAAAGTAAACGTAAAAAGTATATGCGTTACTAAAGGCAGGCACGGTGCGGTGCTAATGTGGGAGGGTAAATTGTACCAAAACGGTGGTTATCCTGTAAAGGTTGCCGATACAGTGGGTGCCGGCGACTCGTTCCTGGCTACGCTGGTAACCTATTTGCTTACCGGTATAGGCCCGCAAAGCGCTATTGATACTGCTTGTGCCGTGGGTGCCCTTGTGGCAAGCCAACCGGGTGCTAATGCGAATATATCGCAGGAGCAAATTGATACTTTGATGCTTAATGGGCAACAATAAAGTGTACACTTTCCTTATATCCTGGGTTGATTAAGGGGCACATTGGGCTTACTTAAAGAAAAGGGCAACACGGGTATCTTAATATTGGCAGCCGCTGAATTACCTCCTGTTGTTTTTTGACACTATAAGCCGTTCTAAGCACGCCACGGTGCGCGAAACACAAACACCTCAACTTTTTACACAAGAGCCCTTAAAAGGCATGTCAGGGGGTAACATGGCCCTACTGTGATGTTTTTTGGCGCAATGAGAAGCCCGACAATTATTATAATGGAATGACAGTGCAGAATGCGAAATCGTTGTAATACTGACCTCTTTTTTAGAGAATAATACCCTGAAAATGATGCTAAAAAAACAAGTATTTAAAATTTTTGAAAATATATATTTAATTTTCAGGTGTTTATATATAAAGTTTACTATATTTGCCAAAATTTTTTATTAAAATGCAAGAAGGTACAGTAAAATTCTTCAATGAAGAAAAAGGATTCGGATTCATAACACCAAGCAACGGTGGTAGTGAAGTATTTGTTCACGTTTCAGGTTTAACTGAAAGCATTCGCGAGAATGACAAAGTTACTTTTAACGTAGAAGAAGGTCGTAGAGGACCTAACGCAGTAAACGTAACAGTAGTATAATTACATATACGGTTAAAATTTACAAAGCACTCTGGCAACAGGGTGCTTTTTTTTATACCAATAATTACAAGACTTATAGCGTTACTGTATTAGACTCAAGACATTTAGTTGGCATATTTAAAAATAAATAATTTTTTAAGTTTATTTTTAAATATAACGCAACCTTTTAAATAGCCTAACATCTAACAGCCAACCAATAGCCTTGTTATGTCTAAACAATTACTGTACACCTTTTTATTACTGCTGTTGCAGCAAGGAATGCATGCCCAAAAAGAAGCCAATATCTGGTATTTTGGATACAATGCAGGCCTTGATTTTAATACCGGTACGCCGGTACCCCTTCTTGATGGGGAGCTCTATACAAATGAGGGTTTAGCGAGTATAGCCGGTCCTGATGGCGAGCTAATGTTTTATACAGACGGGATACAGGTGTATAATAAAAACCACCTGCCCATGCAAAATGGCAACGGGCTTATGGGCGATACATCAACATCGCAATCGGCAATTATTATACCTAAACCCTTATCTTTAAATATTTACTACATCTTTACACTTACGCTTGAAGGAAGCTGGCAAGGGCTTAGATACTCTGAGATAGACACCAGCCTTGATGGCGGCCTTGGGGCCGTTACCCAAAATAAAAATGTACCACTAATTACCCCATGTACAGAGCAAATAACGGCTGTAAGGCATGCTAACGGCACAGATATTTGGGTAATTGTGCATGGCTATGGTAATAATGCATTCCATGCCTACTTGGTAACACCCGCCGGTGTAGGTACAACTGCCGTAACATCAAATTCAGGGGTGGCTTTTGCGGCTAACGCGGCAGCTACTGTAGGCTGTATGAAAGCTTCTCCCAAAGGCACTAAACTGGGCATGTGCAACAGTCTATCAGGCATAAAACTCTTTGATTTTGATGACGCAACCGGAATTATAAGCGCGCCGGTAGTGATAGCGAACAATGAAGGGAACTACGGTGTGGAATTTTCGCCATCGGGCAATATGCTATATACCAGTACCGAAGCTGCGTCAACAATAACCCAGTATAACCTTACCGCTCCTGATATTGCTGCATCGGCCACGCTGCTGTTTACAGGCGGCCCAATACTTAGCCGGGGCTCACTACAGCTGGGGCCTGATGGAAAAATATATAGTGCAGCCCGCAATTTTTTATACCTGTCGGTAATACATAATCCTGATATTGCGGGTGTGGGCTGTAACGCAGAAGCAGAAGGCATATTTCTCGGCGGGCCTGTTTCCTGGATGGGGCTTCCTAATTTTGTACAATCCTTTTTGTTACCCGGCACCATCAGGGCAGAGCATCTGTGCTTTGGCGATACAACGGAGTTTACATTTGTTTCGGCTGTTGAACCTGCCATAATATCATGGGATTTTGGCGACGGAAATACGTCGCCTGACCCTGCACCTACCCATATTTATACCGCAGCGGGTATGTATGCTGTAAAAGCAAGGATAAATTTTAATGGTAGCGAGTTGGTAATCGAAAAGAATATAACCATTGCCCCATTGCCGGTTGCCCATGCCCCCGAAAATCTTTTTGCATGTGATGACCAAAGCGATGACGAACAGGAGTCTTTTGATCTTTCAGAAAGCAAAGGAGCTATTTTAGGCAGTCAGGATGCTGCAGATTATTTAATAACATACCATAATTCTGCCTCCGATGCTGAGTTGGGTATAGGTGCGTTACCCCAAAATTATACCAATACCACAAATCCAGAAATGGTTTATGTAAGGCTACAGGATATTGCTTCGGGATGTTACAGTACCACTTCTTTTACCCTGAATGTAATCAGCCAGCCCAATATACATATGGATGATGAATATGCTTTTTGTAAAAATGAAAGTACTACAATAACCGCTCCTGCCGGTTTTAATAGCTATTTGTGGTCAACAGGCGCAACAACGGCTTCAATAACAGTAAGCGAGGCAGGCATATATACAGTAACCGTAACGCAGGATAACGGGGCTGCGTTGTGCCATGCCATAAAAACAGTCACGGTGGTGCAGGCTGCCCAGCCGGCAATTGATGACATTATTATAAGTGATTGGACCGATGAAAACAACAGCATTACGGTTGTAGCCTCTGGTAATGGGAACCATCTTTATTCTATAAACGGTATACACTATCAGGAAAGTCCCATTTTTACAGCGCTTACACCCGGACCTTATACCGTATTTGTAAAAGATGAAAACGGCTGCGGGCAAGCCACGCAGCAGGTAGTCCTGTTGATGTATCCGCGGTTCTTTACACCAAATGGCGATGGCAATAATGAAACATGGCACATAAAGTACTCTCGTTATGAGCCGGGAATCTCAATACATATTTTTGATCGTTATGGTAAACTAATAATATCCTTAAAGGCAACAGACGTGGGATGGGATGGCACCCTGAACGGGCAGCAGCTCCTTTCTTCAGATTACTGGTTTACAGTACAGCGCCGGGATGGCCGCGAATTTAAAGGGCATTTTAGCATGCTGCGCTAATTAAAATTGAGTTTGGCCAGTAAACGCCCGTTTTAAACAGTATGACGACCAGAAAATGAAAAAATTAGCCTCTTACAGCTTCTAAAAATAAACAACAATAGATATTTAAAAAGGATTGAGTAAATTTGGACATGAGCAATTTACCCCCGCAAAAATACGTACGCAAACACGGCTTAAGTGCCTATCCAATAGCATTTCTCACTATTACGTTTATTATAGCTACAAGGCTATTACTGTATGTTTCAGGTATTATCCATACCCTTTTACTTGTGTATAGCGAGTAATTCAGGTTTTCTTCAAAATTGATTACATAACTTGCAATATGAAAATCCTGATTATAGAAGACGAGGCCGAAATTGCCCTAAGCATTAAAAACTATCTTAAGGCTAATGCTGTGCATTGCGAAACCGCGGCCACCTGCCATGAGGCGCTCGACAAAATAAGCATATATGAGTATGATTGCATACTGCTGGACCTGATGCTACCCGACGGCGACGGTTTTGATATTCTAAAAGAACTAAAAAGCAAAAACAAGACCGAAGGCGTAATAATTATTTCGGCAAAAGAAACGCTGGATACACGGATTGAAGGCTTTAACCTGGGTGCAGATGATTACCTTACCAAGCCGTTTCACCTGTCAGAGCTTTTAGTACGGTTACAGGCACTCATCCGCCGGAAAAATTTTAAGGGAAGTAATACCGTTACCTATAATGAGATTACCATAGACCTCAACGCTAAAACCGTTACTGTAAAAGGCAGTAAGCTGGACATTACTAAAAAAGAGATAGACCTGCTCCTGTATTTAATAGGTAACGAAAACAAAGTACTCTCTAAAGGTGCTATTGCAGAGCACCTGAGCGGCGATATGGCCGATATGCTTGATAACTACGATTTTATTTATGCGCATATTAAAAACCTAAAGAAAAAGCTAAGCAATGCCGGTAGCGAAGACTACATTAAAACCGTATATGGCTTGGGCTACAAATGGCAAAATGAATAAAAAACTACTCAAGCAGCTATTATTAATATCATACAAACACGGAGAATTAGATAACGAAACAGTTGCAAAAATCTCAGAAAAGCTGGACAGAACTCAACTCAAGCAATACATAC
>JAZKDS010000095.1:1775-2260 GCA_040387455.1 Bacteroidota bacterium | reverse complement strand
ACTACAGGCAGCTTTTTAGCCTACTCTGTTATCATACTTTTAGTATCGGCTCCGGTGTTTTATTACATCAGCCACTGGCTGTATGCTTATGAAACTGATGAGGTACTGCTTTTTCATAAAGGCGCTTTTGAGAAACAAACCCAACATAAATTTACAAAGGCCGACATTGCCTACTGGAACAAGTACAACCCCGATGTAGAGATAGTGCCCGACAAGGGCCTTACTAAAGACTCGATTTATGGGGCAATGCAGTTTGACTCTATTGCCAATGAGGTAGAACCCTTCAGGATATTATGGGGACCCATTACTATAGAAGGCCAGCGCTATACGTATATAGAGCGGAACAACCTGGTAGAAATGGAAGGCATGGTGGGTACCATAGCCGTTATGTTTTTACTTATTATTGCCATACTGCTTATAGGCATCAACTGGATTTCTAAACGGTCGGCAACCAGGACCTGGAAGCCTTTTTATGATACCCTGAG
>JAZKDS010000095.1:0-1765 GCA_040387455.1 Bacteroidota bacterium | reverse complement strand
AATTTTGAAATAGACAAAAACAAGCCGCCGCATTTTTTAGCTACTAATATTGAGGAATTTGACTCGCTTAACAAAAGTATTGAGAGGCTTATCGAAAAAAACACGGCCATTTATAAAAACCAGCGTGAGTTTATAGAAAATGCCGCGCACGAACTGCAAACACCACTGGCATTGTTTCAAACAAAAATAGACACACTGTCGCAATCGCCTAACCTTACCGAAGAACAATCTGATTTGCTGGATTCGCTTAATAACGATGTATCGCGGCTTAACCGCCTTAACAAAAACCTGTTACTGTTATCTAAAATAGAAAACAGCACCTATTTTGAAAAGCAGCCTGTAGTGCTTAACGAGTACATTAATAAACATCACGATTTTTTTGAAGAGCAGGCATCGGCAAAAGGGCTAACATTAGCAACCGATTTTGCCCAGCCGGCCACTATAAATGCTAACCCCGTACTTACAGAAGTACTTATAAACAACCTGTTTTTGAATGCCATAAGACACAACGTCAGCAACGGGAAGATTATAATTTGTACCACAGGCAATACGATTTCATTTTTTAATACCGGACATGATAAGCCCCTTAATAGCGACAAGCTGTTTAACAGGTTTTCAAAATCAGACCCATCGGCACAGGGCAACGGCCTTGGTCTCGCCATAGTTAAAAAAATAGCCGAGCTCAACAACTGGGACATTGCCTATACCTTTGAAAACAGTTTGCACAATTTTACCGTAACCTTTTAAATTCAGGTTTCCTCCTAAATCGCATGGTAGGTTTGCCCTATAAATTAAAAAATTATAGGCCAAAATGCATACGACTAAGATATTCCTGCCCCTCATTTTTATATTTTTTACCCTTGCCGGTTTCGCGCAAAGCAAAACGGTAACCCTTTCGGGTACGCTTAAAGATGCCACAACCAAAGAAGCTATTCCGTATGCCAATGCCGTGCTTAAATCTACCAAAGATGCTACGATAGTAGCCGGTGCGGTTACTAATGATGAAGGTTTGTTTACATTGCCCGGCATAGCGTCGGGTAATTATGTTTTAGAAACCGGAGGCATAGGCTACACCACCCATACGCAAGACTTTTATGTAGGGTCGCTCTCAGAGTTTCTTAATACGGGCGATATTTTTTTAACCGAGGATGCCCAGGCTATAGAAGAGGTGGTGGTTACTACCACCGCCGATGCCGTTAACGACCGTATGGACAAAAAAAGCTATACCCTGGCCGATAATATTACCCAAAGTGGCGGCTCTGTGCTACAGGCCATGCAAAACCTGCCGGGCGTTACCACCCAGGACGGCAAAGTACAGCTGCGTGGCAATGACAAGGTAATGGTACTGGTAGACGGCAAGCAAACGGCCATGACGGGCTTTAACGGGCAGTATGGGCTGGATAACATTCCGGCATCAGCTATAGAAAAAATTGAGATCATCAATAACCCATCGGCTAAATATGATGCTAACGGTAACGCGGGCATCATCAATATCATCTACAAAAAAAATAAGGAGGAAGGCTTTAATGGCAAGGTAGCACTGGGCTCGGGCTATGGAGCGCTGTGGCAGCGTAAGGGCAACCTGCCTGACATAAGGCCACAGTACCAACTAACGCCCAAGATCAATCCGTCGGTATCGCTTAACTACCGTAAGGAGAATATAAACGTGTTTTTTCAAGGGGATTATCTCTATACTGATACGCTGAATAAAAACGAGTTTGTAACCCGTACCTATAATGACGGCACCGTTATAAACCAGCAAACC
>JAZKDS010000094.1:0-7204 GCA_040387455.1 Bacteroidota bacterium | reverse complement strand
GCAACAACTTACGCTTGCTCATTACCGTATAGGTCATGTTTAAACGGGCAAACTCATATTGCTTTGATGGGAATAGTTCCAGTTTTTCTATGAACAAATTGTACAGATCGCGGTGCGGCACAAACTCCAGCGTACAAATAGAGTGGGTGATCTCTTCGATAGCATCTGATTGCCCGTGCGCAAAATCATACATCGGGTAAATGCACCAGGCATCGCCGGTACGGTGGTGGTGGGCGTGTTTGATACGGTATAACAAAGGATCGCGCAGCAACATATTTGGCGATTCCAGATCTATCTTAGCACGTAGCACACGCTCGCCATCGGCATATTTGCCGGCTTTCATATCAGCAAACAATTGCAGATTTTCTTCAACACTACGCTCGCGGTATTGGTTAGGGCTGCCTGGTGTAGTAGGCGTACCTTTTTGAGCAGCGATCTCTTCTGATGTACTGTCATCTACATAAGCCAATCCTTTTTGTATCAGGGCAACTGCAAACTCGTAAAGCTTGTCAAAGTAGTCAGATGCGTAAAGCTCTTGCGCCCAGTCAAAGCCTAACCATTTTACGTCTTCTTTAATGCTGTCAACGTATTCGGTTTCTTCCTTGGTAGGGTTGGTATCGTCAAAACGCAGGTTGGTTTTGCCGTTATACTTTTTCGCCAGTCCAAAGTTTAAGCAAATTGCTTTGGCATGGCCGATATGCAGATAGCCATTAGGCTCTGGCGGGAAACGGGTTAACACCCTGCCGCCGTGCTTGCCGCTGGCCAGATCTTCTTCAACTATTTCCTCTATAAAATTTAATGATCTCTCTTCGCTCATAGTGAGGCAAAAGTAACTTTTTTAAGCGAAAGGATAAAGGCGCTCATACAAAGAGTGTAACCATTTAAAAAATATGGCGTCTTATGATAAAATGCGATTGCAAATTGTTTTAAAAACGAACGCGATTGTTCGGTTTCGAACGATCGCATATCACATCAATCCTATCAATACACTGAAATTAAGATACTTATATTTTGGCATCATGTTTACTTATACTATACTGCCAACATACTTTAAAAGAAACGAATAATTTAAGTTTAGATGTTTATTATTCAATCAAGGGCGCTCCACGCGAGGTGGGCGCCCTTTTACATTTTTAGATTATAAAATAGGTTGTCATGCTGAGGAACGAAGCCTCGGCACACGCGGCGGTTGCACAGCGTACAGATCCTTCGCTATCGCTCAGGATGACAACTTTTCTTTTATTTAAAACGCATGCTTAAACTCCTGCGCAAAATCCTCCAGTTTCACTTTTCCGAAAGCCGGCTTGTTTTTATAATAATCTTCAAACATCACACCTGTGCGTACAGATGTACCCATTTCGGTGTAGTTACTTGCTATTTCTTCGGGCAGGCCTGCACCTACCGCACCGGCAGTATTGTCGGCATCAGTAAATTCAATCCATGGTAGTTCTGGCTTACCAATGGCTGCGCCTAATACTTTAGCAATTTCGCCCGCTTTGCGCTCGTCGCTGGCTATATAGCGTACACTCTTGCCGGTAAAGTCGCTTTGTAGTTCTTCGGCTGCCGCGGCTGCAATGTCGGCAGGGTGTACCAGCACCATGTTGGTATCGGCGCCAATGTTGCTGCCAATAATGTTGGCGTGTTTAACCATGTCAACATTTGCATAAAAATTGGTATAAAAGAAACCCGGGCGCAAATGTTTAACCGCTATACCGTCTAATTTATTGTAAATCTCTTCCACACGATGTATGCCGGTTACCGGGCCTGTACCATCTTCTAAATGTGCGCCTATGCTGCTTAGGTGCACCACTTTTTTTACACCGCCGGCAACAAACGCGTCGGCATAGTTTTGGCCTATGCCGGCTATCCAGTTTTTCCATTCGGTAGCGCCAAAGTTTGGTGGTACCATGGCGTAAACCGCGTCGGCACCTTTAACGGCTTCGGTTAAAAATGCTACATCGTCAACACTGCCTATGGCTGGCGTTGCGCCTAATGCTTTTATTTCTTCGGCACGGTTAGCATTGCTGCTTACAACGGTTACCTGGTGGCCTGCTTTTACTAAAATTTCGGTAAGTGGTTTGCTGATATTGCCCAATGAGCCTGTTACTGTGATCTTCATGATTTTTTTTATTTTGTTATGTGATAGGTCAAAGGTATATTTGTACTTACTTTTTTACAAGTACTTACCCCAAAGTAAGCACCAACAAATTATGACAGCGGTAAAAGAAAGCTCGACACAAAACCACAACAAAACAGCCAGCCAGCTGCAATGCCCGGTTACTTATGTAATGAATAAAATTGGCGGACACTGGAAACCTATCATCCTGTACCAACTGCAAACCGGCCCTAAACGCTACAGCGAATTACGTCGTGGCATACCGCCTATTACCGAAAAAATGCTGATACAGCATTTAAAGCAGCTGGAAGCTGACAATCTGGTGATCCGTAAAGCCGAGCCTGTGGTGCCACCATTTGTTACCTATAGTTTAAGCGAGGCCGGCGAGCAATTACAGCCGATATTGAATGCTATGGTAGTGTGGGCCAGGAAAGATCATGCTAATTACGTAGCTGCAATGGAAGCTTAATTATTCACCACATAATCCAGCTTAGCATTTTTATAGGCTGGCTTTTGTATATGGACTTTAAACTTTTTAAAGCTTTGCGATGGCCCCTGGGTGATGAACAAGTTGGTAAGCCACGAAGGGATATCGCCGCCCGGGTCGGCGTGCAGGGTGTAGAAAATTTTTACTTTATCGTCGCCTGAAGGGGTTAATATCCATTTACCTTTAGAGTTGGTTATGCGTACAATTTTGGGTTTAACAGGTATCATATCGGGTATGCAGGGGGCATCCATAGTTACCACTTTGGTTACCGGATCTTGCGTTACTTTTAGGTGCGCAATAAAATCGCGGTTACTTACCGGCCAGGGCATTTCTATGCGCGAGTAATAATATAATTCAGCTGGTGATACCTGTTTTATCAAATAGTTGCCGGCGGTATGATACAACCATTCTTCGCTGTTCTTAATATCCATTAATGCAGCAGTTACCTGCGATAGCGTCGCGTTTACCTGGCACTCAACCTTAATGCCTTTTATTTTTGAGTTCGCTATGTCGGCGGTATAAATTCTAATACCGTCGGTGCTTTGCTGCAGCTCCCAGTCGCCCTTTAGCTGAGCCTGAGCGGTGGCGGCTATCAGCAAAAAAAATATAAAAAGCTTGTTATGCATATTATAATGGGCTTTGCAACGTTTACCAATAAGTTTGGTATTAACCTAATTTATTATTTATAAATGGGTGTACCAAACTTATGCCACTAATTTATACCTTGCATCACTAAATGGAACAATACCTGGATCAATTTACACACTGGCTTGAAACACTGGGCGAAAAGCACGGCGTAAACCCCCTGTTATTGGGCTGTCTTTATTTTACCAGCAAGGTGTCGTTATTTACCTTATTAGGTTTTGCTATCCGTAATATCAGGGCTAAAAGGTCCGCAATTACCTTGCTGTTGTTAGCAGGGGTTAGTTTCAGCATCCCGTATACTTACATTATAATAGCGGGCCGCAACATTGCCCTGTGGGTTTATTTTGTCATAGGCTTTATATTTTGCTATGGCGCTTACACTATTTGGAAAAAAGCTACCGAAAAACCAAAATCTGAAGACACCCCACCTGTCGACGCCACTATCGGCACTTAATATGTCGCTATTACTGCAACGTATAAAGTACACTTGTTTAGCTGTACTTTGCCCTGCATTTAGTAGCTTTACGGCTTACCAACTCTTCAAACTAATAATTTATGAAAAAAGTTCTCCGTAAAATAGCGGTGTTGGTGCCGGGCTTTGCTCTTGCCATAAGCGGCATTGCAAAAGCGCAGGATAAAATGCCTTCGTACCCCTTAATAACGCACAACCCGTATTTTAGCATTTGGTCAAATACCGATAAACTAACCGAATCTGCCACCCGCCACTGGACAGGCAAAGAGCAGTCGCTTTTAGGTATTGTTAAGGTTGATGGTGTAAACTATCGCTTTATGGGCCAGCAAGCTTTGCAGTATAAAACCCTGTTGGCTGCCGCCGATGAAACGTCTTACAGCCCTGCCTATGTTACTGAAAACCCGGGCGAAGGTTGGGAAAAAGCCGACTTTGCCGACGCGAGCTGGAAAAAATCAGCAGCGCCATTTGGCGATGAGCGTGCCAGTAAAGGCACCAACTGGCGCCAGGGCGATATCTGGATGCGCCGCAAGTTTAACCTAACGCAAGCCCCAACCGGCAAAACCTTCTTGAAATTATTTCAGGATGATAACATTGAGGTTTACGTAAACGGTAAACAAATATTAAGAAAACGCGGTTGGAACGACGGCTACGAGTATTTCCCGATAGCAGACGCATCTGTATTTAAAGCCGGCGAAAATGTTTTGGCAATCCACATCCGTAACACTGCCGGCGGCACCTTCCTTGATGCTGGTATTTCTGAAGAACTAAAAGACGAAAGCTCAATAGCTATACAAGAAGCCGAGCAAACCAACGTAAAAGTTACCGCTACACAAACCGTGTACAGCTTTAAAGTTGGCCCTGCCGATCTGAAAGTTACGTTCACGTCGCCATTAGTGATTACTGATCTGAACTTGTTGGCATCGCCGGTATCATACATCACTTACCAGGCAAAAGCTAACGACGGTAAAAAACACAACATTGTGGTTTACCAGGGTTTAAGCACTAACGTTGCTGTTAATGAGCCTAATCAAGCCGTGCAAGCCAGTACTTACCTAAAAAACGGCTTACGCATTTTAAAGGCAGGTACTGTTGATCAGCCTGTACTTAAAAAAAGAGGGGATAATATCCGTATCGATTGGGGATATGCTTATGTAGCAGCGTCTGCAGCGGCAGGTGCCAAACAATACATCACCGAAAATAAAGACGCTATAAGCTCTTTCATCAGCGATAAATTTAATACTACCGCGGCCGTTACCGGCAAGCAATTAATGCTTAATGTGGTATTGCCTTTAGGCGTTGTGGGTACCCAACCTTTAAGTAAATATACGATGGTTGGTTATGATGAATTGTACGCTGTGCAATACTTTGGCACCAACCTTAAGCCTTGGTGGCGTAATGCCCCGGGTGCTACTATGGATGGCGCTTTAAGTAAAGCGGCTACCAATTACGCAAGCGTATTGGCAAAGTGCAATGCTACCGACAAAACCATCTGGAACGATGCTTACAAAGCAGGCGGCGAGTTATATGCTAAGCTTTGTAACATGTCTTACCGTCAGTCTATATCAGCTCACGCGTTGGTAAAGAGCCCTCAGGGCGACATTCTTTGGTTGTCGAAAGAAAACTTTAGTAACGGATCTATTAACACCGTTGACGTTACTTACCCATCTGCACCTTTATACTTATTGTATAACCCTGATTTGATGGCAGGTATGCTTAACGGAATTTTCTATTACAGCGAAAGCGGTAAATGGAAAAAACCTTTCGCAGCGCACGATTTAGGTACCTACCCATTGGCTAACGGCCAAACTTATGGTGAAGATATGCCGGTTGAAGAGTGCGGTAACATGGTTATTTTGGCTGCCGCGATTGTTAAAGCGCAAGGTAACATAGCTTATGCTAAAAAACACTGGAGCACGCTAACCATCTGGACTAATTACTTAGCCGAAGCTGGTTTTGACCCGGGTAACCAATTATGTACTGATGACTTTGCCGGTCACCTGGCGCATAATGCAAACTTATCTGTTAAAGCTATTGTGGCTATTGGTGCTTACGCGCAAATGGCTAAGCAAATGGGCCAAACCCAAACTGCCGAAAAATACAGTGCCATGGCTGCAGATTACGCGCAAAAATGGATGGCAAAGGATGATGCCGGCGACCACTACGCCCTGGTATTTGACAACCTGAATACCTGGAGCCAGAAATACAACATGGTTTGGGACAAAGTGTTAAAGCTAAACCTGTTTCCGCAGAAAGTTTACGATACTGAAATGACTTACTATCTGAAACAACAAAAAGAGTTTGGTTTACCTTTGGACAGCCGTAAAACGTATACCAAATCAGACTGGATCATGTGGACAGCTTCAATGTCTGACAAGAAAAGTGATTTTGATGACCTGTTAGCGCCGGTTTACCGTTTCGCTACAGAAACCACATCGCGTGTACCGTTAAGCGACTGGCACGAAACAACCACCGGTAAAATGGTTGGTTTCCAGGCCCGCAGCGTTATTGGTGGCTACTGGATGAAAGTTTTAAAAGACAGACTGACTGCTACTACGTCGGTTAAATAATTAATTACTGATTAAACAAAACGCCCTCCCAGCAAATGCAGGGAGGGCGTTTTTGTTTAAGCCTTTTTCTCTTCAAAGCTATCCGCGGTTACCAGTATCTTTCTTTCACCTTGTTCGCCGGCCTCATATAATAGGGTTACTTTATTGTCGGCACCAGTTATGGTAATGGTTGCTTTTTGCTCGTTATCGTTATTATCATAAACGGTGGCTTTTAAAACTGTTTTGCCTGTTTTAAAGGCTGTGGGCCAATCGCATTTTTCTACTTTAACCGTTCCGGACATTTTACTGTCGCCATCTACAGAAATATCTATTTGAGTTTTTGTAATGGTGATAACCGCCTTTTGGTCTTGCGTACGTTCAATTTCGCCCTTATCATTTACAAAATTAGTTTTTGACGATTTAAGGACTACAGTTTTATCGCACTGCGCAAAACATAGCTGGCTACCTGCCACAAGCAAGGCTGCCAATGTAAATTTAATGATTGTTGATTTCATGATCATGATTGTTTTAATAAAACAAAGATATGCATCGTATGGTATTATGCAATACAAAGTACTATAATTATACAATAATAACTGATAATCAACTATTTAAATTTAAACCATCGACTAAAAAGGCAAAAAAATAGCGATAAATCTAAAATCTATCGCTATTTTTCAGTAGTGTGTACCCTGCTTATTTAGCTGCCAGGGTAATTACAGTAAGTCCCTTATCAGCGCTCTTGATCTCTAATCTGCATGAGTCAAGGTTATTTGTTTCCTTGTTATCAAACAGCAGACCATTGCACTACAACCAATTGAGAGCAGTTTTTCAAGGCAAAGTGGCCCGCGACGGAGTAATTACGCCTCAGGCGGGGAATTAATGCCCAACCAATACCTCTAGGTGGAAATTTATTTCCAGTGTGTAAGGATCAGTGA